>CAZADK010000029.1:2927-15415 GCA_964483855.1 uncultured Rhodoferax sp. | reverse complement strand
CCCTACCTGCCGCCGCTGCAGGAGTTCATTCCCTATCTGGAGACGATCTGGGAAAACAAGATCCTGACCAATGGCGGGCCTTTTCACGCGCAGCTCGAGCAGGCACTGTGCGAGCACCTGGGCGTCAAGCACATCAGCCTGTTCACCAACGCCACGATTGCGCTGGTCACCGCGCTGCAGGCACTGCGGATCACCGGTGAGGTCATCACCACGCCCTACTCCTTTGTGGCCACCGCGCATTCGTTGCTGTGGAATGGCATCAAACCCGTCTTTGTCGATGTCGATCCGGCCACGCTGAATCTCGACCCCGCGCACATCGAGGCGGCAATCTCACCGCACACCACCGCCATCATGCCGGTGCACTGCTACGGGCAGCCCTGCGATGTGGACGCCATCCAGCGCATCGCCGACACCTACAACCTCAAGGTGATCTATGACGCGGCGCATGCCTTCGGTGTGCAGTGCCATTGCGGAAGCGTGCTCAACCACGGCGACCTGTCGGTGCTGAGTTTTCACGCGACCAAGGTGTTCAATACCTTCGAAGGCGGGGCGATCATCAGCCCCGACGCCAAGACCAAGCTGCGCATCGACCGACTGAAGAACTTCGGTTATGTCGACGAGACGACCGTGGTGGCGCCCGGCATCAATGGGAAGATGAGTGAGATCAACGCCGCGTTTGGCCTGCTGCAACTCAAGCACGTGCAACAAGCATTGGCGCGGCGCAAGACCATCGACGCAGCTTACCGGGAAGCTCTCAAGGACGTGCCCGGGATTCGTTGCCTGAGCGGCCCGGCACCGGCCGTGGCCAACTACTCCTATTTCCCGGTTCTGGTCGAGCCGGCATATGCGCTAAGCCGCGACGGCCTGTATGAGGCGCTGAAAACGAAAGCCATCTTTGCGCGCCGATATTTTTTCCCGCTGATCACCGATTTTCCGATGTACCGAGACCTGCCATCGGCGCACCGGGACAACCTGCCGGTGGCGACGGCAGCGGCGCAGGACGTGATCTGTCTGCCGATGTACCCTGCTCTGACACCTGAGGATGTCGAACGCGTCCTGTCCGTCATCAGGAATCCACATTGACAACCGCGCTGCCGTCCCGTCGATCCAGGATCGCCGACATTGCGTACCATCTGCCGGAGGCCGTGCTGGGCAACGATGAACTCGCGTCCCTGTTTCCTGACTGGCCAGCCGACAAGATACTGTCTAAAACCGGCATAGCCCGAAGGCATATAGCGGCGCCCGGCGAAACCGCCGGCGACCTCGCGTTCAAAGCCGCGCGCAAGCTCTTCCTCAAGGGCCGATGCAAGCCGGACGACATCGATTTCCTGTTGCTTTGCACCCAGGCGCCCGATTACGTCCTGCCAACCACTGCCTGTGTGCTGCAGCATCGCCTGGGTCTGCCGACGAGCGCGGGTGCGCTTGACATCAACCTGGGTTGCTCCGGGTTCGTCTATGGCCTATCACTGGCCAAGGGCCTGATCGAAACCGGCCTCGCCAGCAAGGTGCTGCTGTTGACGGCGGACACCTATTCCAAGTACATCCATCCCCTGGACAAGAGCGTCCGAACGCTGTTCGGGGACGCGGCGGCTGCAACGCTCGTCTCGGCCTCACCGCCAGATCAGGGCGGGAGCATTGGCCCTTTCGTTTTTGGCACGGACGGATCGGGGGCGCGCAACCTGATGGTCGAGGCCGGCGGGTTTCGCATGCCCGTGTCATCCGAGACCGGGCAAGCCCGAACAGACCGCTCAGGTAATACCCGGTCGCTGCAGGACCTGTACATGAACGGCGCAGAGGTCATGAGCTTCTCGCTGCTTCAGGTGCCCAAAGCCGTTGATGCATTGCTTGCAAAAATGGGCTCGTCGCGCGACGACATCGAGTTCTTCGTGCTGCACCAGGCCAACAAGTTCATGCTTGAAGCCTTGCGCAAGAAGCTGCGGGTTGCCCCGGAGAAGGTGCCAGTGCATATCGAGGAAGTCGGTAACACTGTGTCATCGACGATTCCGCTGGTGCTTTCCGAGCTGCTCGATGCAGGTAGGATCAAGCCAGGATCGCAGCATGTGCTGGTGGGTTTTGGCGTAGGTTATTCGTGGGCCGCTGCGGCCATCAGTTTTTAGTCAAGAGGAGTATTTTCATGGAAGCGTTTTATACCGGCCTGGCGGAAATTCTTGAGATTGAGCCGGCGCAGGTGACCGCCGAACTCGACCTTGTCGACCACAACTGGGATTCGCTGGCGGTGGTATCGACCATCGCATTGTGTGACGAGTGCTTCAACGTCATGCTCGACGGGCAGGCGCTGACCAACTGCAAAACGGTCGCGGATATCGAGAAGCTGATTGCGGCCAAACGCGCAGCCTGACATGGCGAGCGAACCTGCTCTGCTCGGCCAGCACGGTCGAACCAGCGGTGCACGCATCGCAGGTGTGGTTTCCTGTGTGCCACGGCGCATTGTCGAGAACACGGATTTTCACGACCGGTTCGACGCGTCCTCGGTCAATGATGTGATCAAGATGATCGGCGTCAAGACCCGTCGCTGGGTAGAGCCAGGAGTTTGCACCTCTGATCTGTGCATGCGCGCGGGCGAAAAGCTGATGGCAGGACTGAGCTGGCCGGTCGACACGGTCGACGGGCTGCTGTTCGTGTCACAGACGCCAGACTACCGTCTTCCCGCGACCGCCTGCGCAATGCATGGCAGGCTCGGCATGCGCGTGGGCGCAGTCGCGCTGGACATCAACCTGGGATGCTCCGCTTATGGCTACGCACTTTGGCTGGCCATGACGATGGTGCAGACCGGCCTGGTCAAACGCATCCTGGTTGCGGTCGGCGACACCTCCAGCCGTGTCGTCGATCCCGATGACCGAGCCACCGCGCTGTTATTTGGAGATGCGGGCACGGTCACGGCAATCGAGCGCTGCGACGACGCAACCGTGGACACCACCGCCCATTTCATCCTGGGCACGGACGGCGCAGGCGCGGCCAATCTCATCATCCCCCGGGGAGGCTTCAAGGATGGGACACTGCAAGGCGACACACGTCTGCAGAACCGGAACCCGGAATGTCTGTTCATGGACGGCAGCGAGATCTTCAATTTCACACTGCGCGCCGTTCCCCGCCTGATATCGGAATGCCTGCAGGCGTCTGGGCACCCCATGGAGGAGCACGACGCTTTCCTCTTCCACCAGGCCAACCTGTTCATGATCAAGCACCTGGTGAAGAAGGCCAAACTGCCGCTGGAGCGGGTACCGATCAATATCGACCGATTCGGCAATTGCAGCAGCGCATCGATTCCGCTGTTGTTGACGACGGAACTCGCCGATACGCTGCGAACCAAGAGCCAGCGTCTGGCGCTGTTCGGTTTCGGCGTTGGATATTCCTGGGGCAGTGCATCGTTATCGGTCGGCCCCCTTGCCTGTATCGAAACCATCGAGTTATGAGCGTTTTTTCGCCCTCGTGCCTGGCCGGTCGCCGTATCCTGGTGACGGGCGCCTCGTCGGGTATCGGCAGGGCAACAGCCAAGCTGCTGTCTGAGTGCGGTGCGCAATTGACGCTCAACGGACGCGATCAGGAACGGCTTCAAGTCACCCTGCAGATGCTCGACGGCGAAGGCCACGCGCTGGCGCCGGCGACACTGGCAGACGCCGACGGTGCGGCTGACTGGCTCAAATCTCTGGCCACGACCCACGGCGCGTTCGACGGCATCTTTCATGCAGCTGGTGTCGCCCTGATCCGGCCGGTGCGGATGACCCGGCAAGCACATCTGGACGAAATATTTGGCGCTAGCCTGATGGCTGGATTTGGCATTGCACGCGCCGGTGCGCAAAAAGGGGTCATGAATCCCGAGTCATCCATCGTCTACATGTCTTCGGTCGCCGGCTCCAGAGGTGAGTCCGGCATGACCGCCTATTCGGCCTCCAAGTCGGGCATCGACGGAATGGTCCGCTCGTTTGCCTGCGAACTGGCGCCCAGGCGCATTCGTGTCAACAGCATCGCCGCTGGCGCCGTGAAAACGGAGATGGTGACCCAGGTCGCAGGCCAGCTGGGCACGGCGAGCCTGGGTAACTATGAAAGCCACCACCTGCTGGGCTTCGGCCGAGCGACCGATGTTGCCCATGCGGCTGCCTTTCTGCTCTCGCCTGCCGCGGTGTGGATCACCGGGACCACCATGGTTGTCGATGGCGGATACATGGTGCGCTGATGGACACCAGCCAACTGGTCGTTGTTGGTGCAGGCGGATTCGGCCAGGAGGTCGTCAGCTGGGCGGAACACGCCCACCAGGCCGGCACCGCGCCACCGATACGGGGCTATCTGCTGGACCACGGCTACCCCCGGATGGACGCCGCATTCGGGCTGTCATGGTTAGGCGAACTGGATGAGTACACGCCCAACCCAGGCGACGCCTGCCTGCTGGCCGTCAGCGACGTTGCCGTCAAGCGCCGGATGGTCGAGCGGCTCAAGGCGCGAGGCGCCAGTTTCCATACCTTGATTCATCCCACTGCTGTGATCGCAAGAACGGCAATCATCGGTGAAGGATGCGTCATTTGCCCTCTTGCCACCTTGTCCGCCAGTGTTGTGTTCGGTGACTTCATCACACTCAACAGCTATTCCGGCATCGGCCACAGAAGCCAGGTCGGCTCTTACACCACGCTCAGCGCACATGTCGATATCACGGGGGATGTGACGGTAGGCGAGTCGGCTTTCTTTGGCAGTGGTGCGCGTGTGCTTCCGGGATTGAATGTGGGCAAAGACGCCAAGGTCGGAGCCGGCGCCGTTGTCATGCGATCAGTACCGGCCGGAGCAACGGTCTACACGAGTCCGGCACGAAGGTTATGTTGACCGCCAAACGACACCAGGATTGACGGTGTCATTCAAGCGCAACGTCCTGGCAAGTTATATCGGCCAGATCTATGTCACGCTGATCGCCATCGTCATGGTGCCGATGTACGTTCGCTACATGGGCGCCGAGGCGTACGGGCTTGTCGGTTTCTTTGCGATGTTGCAGGCCTGGTTCATGCTGCTGGACATGGGACTGACGCCAACCATGGCTCGCGAAACGGCGCGATTTAATGGCGGTGCCACCGATGCCCTGAGCCTGCGCCGCCTGTTGCGTGCGATGGAGGGCATCTTCATCCTCGTCGCGGCGGTTGGAAGCGCATTGCTGGTCGCCGGTTCCGGTGCAATAGCAGGCAGTTGGCTCAAAGTACAGCATTTGCCCATCTCGGAAGTCCAGAACGCCATCATGATGATGGCTGCGATCGTGGCGTTGCGCTGGGTATGTGGACTCTACCGGGGTGCAATCAATGGCCTTGAACGGCTGGTGTGGCTCAGCGGATTCAACATCGCAATTGCCACTGCGCGCTTCGTGCTGGTCATACCGTTCTTCAAATACATCGGAACCAGTCCAACTCATTTTTTTGCCTACCAGTTGCTGCTGGCGGTGATCGAGTTGACAGTGTTGGCTGCCCAGACCTACCGGTTGTTGCCAAAGGTTGCAAACGGACCGTTGACCCCTTGGCAATGGTCGCCGCTCAAGGGCGTCCTGAAGTTCTCCTTGACCATCGCTGTTACAGGATCAATCTGGGTATTGGTCACGCAAACGGACAAGCTGGTACTTTCCAGTCTTCTTCCCTTGTCGGAATATGCCTATTTCACCCTGGCTGTTCTGGTTGCCACCGGCGTGACGGTTGTCAGCGGCCCCGTCAGCAGCGCGCTTCTCCCGCGCATGAGCAAACTGGCCGCATCTGGCGACGAAGCGAACCTCGTCCGGAGCTATCGAAACGCCAGCCAACTCGTCGCCATCATTGCCATCCCGGCTGCCCTGATGCTGGCATTCTTCCCCCGAGATATTCTTTGGGCATGGACAGGCGACGACGTCATCTCTTACAAGGCGGCACCGGTCTTGACCTTGTACGCACTGGGCAATGGAATACTGGCACTCAGCGCCTTTCCCTACTACCTGCAGTTCTCGAAGGGCAACTTGCGGCTGCACCTAATCGGCAACGGCCTGTTTGTCGTGTTCCTGATTCCTGCATTGATCTGGGCCACCCTGCAATTCGGAATAGTCGGCGCCGGTTGGGCCTGGCTTGGCGCAAACGTTGCCTATTTCCTGGTATGGGTTCCAATCATCCATCGGGAGCTCGTACCCGGCCTGCATCTGCAATGGCTGAAGCAGGACCTTGCCCCTATCGTCCTCGTCGCACTATCCGGCGCTACCGGTGCAAAATTGCTGCTGCGGTGGCCGCAAGACCGCGTCCAACTTGCCGTGAGTATTGGCCTCGTCGGCGCCGCCTTGATATCAATGGCCATATGCGCGTCAACAATGGCCCGGCGCGCCATCAAAACGCAATGGCGTGTGCGTGGTGTCGGATTGGAAAAATGACAATGGACGAGAACAAGTCAAAGCCGAAGGTGTCTGTATGTGTAATGACCTACAACCAGGAGCCCTATATCGGCCAGTGCCTGCAAAGCATCGTCGATCAGCAGACCGCATTTCCGTTTGAAGTGATCGTGGGAGACGACTGCTCGCAGGACAGCGCGGGCGAAATCATCAGGAGCTTCGAGCGCAAATACCCGCAGCAGGTGAAACCCATATTTCAGTCGAGCAATACGGGCGCCATGGGAAACTACTTGGCGGTGCATCGCGCAGCCGTGGGCGAATACGTTTGCCATATTGATGGTGACGACTGGATGCGGCCCAACAAATTGGCGCTACAGCACGACTTTCTGGAAAACAACCAGGAATATTCTCTCGTGGCGCACCGGATGGGGCTCTGGAATTCAGAGGATCTTTCATCCGTCACAAGAATGAACCCAGAGACAATCGATTTAGCAATATTGCTTCGAAATCATCCGATGTTTCTTCATTCATCGATCATGTACCGGAGATCAAGGATCGAAGACATTTTTCGCCGCGATGACCCGTTTATCGACTTCTATGTCTATGTTTCTGCCGCATTGACCGGTCGAATCGGATTTCTCAATGAAGTTCTCGGTGACTATCGCCAGAACATTGGAATATCCAGCACCAGAAACCTGATGCCCTACATACAAGCCGCAATCGACCACGCACAGAACAATGGTGGAAACATCTCGGATGTGAGACGCAGCCGTTCCAGGTCGTACCTGTCCTACGGCGTCGCCGCGCTGTGCCAGAGTGATCTGAAGGTCTTTCGCAGCCATCTAGCTGCGTCGGTTGACGCAGACCCAACCTGGATCTATCCAAAGCTGATCCAGACGGCTGGATTCATGCCACACATGCTCAGGCGGATGGTCCTGCTCTACAAAAGCAGGCCGCAGCCCAAATGCTGATCAAGGAGAACCACGCGTGGGGACAAGCGCTGAGCTTCATGCTTGTGTTTTCCTCCATTTTTGGAGTCAAGGTCGGTTACCTCGATTTCTCGATCCTGCTGCCTTTCCTGATACTGGTCTTTTGCGTTGCCATCAGGCATGCACTTCGTTTCAATAAGGGTTTCCTGGTTGTCGCGGCGTTGATCGGTATTCTGCTGGCCTATCAAATCGCCATCCAGCTGCAGCACTCCGAATTCGACATCAACTCGCTACTCCGTCTTGCCCGATCCATCATCATCTGCATCCTGTTTTCGGCATTGATTGCGTCCGACATATTCTCAAGCCGGCAAGTCATTCACGCAGTGTTCTATTCGCTGCTGGTTCACGCCATACTGGTCGACGCTGCGGCGATTTTCGACCCACTCAACTATTTTCTATCCGCGATTTCGGAGAACGACAGAGTGAGGCCGATGCGCGCGTCAGGCCTGTTGGCAGGTTTTGACATCACGGGACTCCTGTGTCTTGTCGGCCTCCTGATGGTTCTGCTGGGAGTCGTGAAACTGAAGACGATCTGGACCACAGTGCTCATTTGCGCGATTTTCATACTCGGCTGCTTCTTCACATCGCGCGTCTCGATGGCATTTGCATTGGTGTTTGTCTTCGTATTTGGCGCCAGCAATCTGCTCAAATCAAGACTCAGTGCAACGAGCAAGTTCCTGTTCGCACTTGTCGCGGCAGCCCTCTCGTTTTATCTCGTACGCGAGTATGTGGCGCCGATTGTCGAAGTCACGTTTTCTCTCGGTGCTCTGGAGATCGACAGCGAGCAACGGGATCAGATTTCGTCGAGGCATGCAACGCAGGCTGCAGATTCTTTCCTGTGGTCCCGCATGTTCTATCTGCCAGCGGACTACCTGAATACGATATTTGGAACCGGCGTCGAGGAACTGTATACAGACGTTGGTTATGTGAAGGACATATTCCGATATGGGATCCTGGGAATGCTGTTCTCGATGTTCATCTATCTTTATCTGTTCATGGTCGGCCGGCAAGGACTTCGCCGCACGAGCAACGACTCGCTGTATATGCTGCTGAAGGTCGTCTTCCTGTTGATTCTGATATTGACGCTCAAGAACAACTACTTCTTCACAAGAGCCGTTTTTCCGCTGACATTGCTCATTGTTTGTGCCTCATTGATGTCCAAAAACGAGTCGACTGCTGCGAGGCCACGTGTCTAAACCAACACGCGTGCTGCTGCTGACGAAGTACGGCCAACTGGGCGCGTCTTCGCGTTTGCGCATGCTTCAGTATGTTCCATTGCTGGAACAAGCAGGTCTTGAAGTCCGGATTCAATCTCTGATGCCGGACACCCATCTGCAGGCGCGCTACGAGAGCGGGGCATATTCGCTGATGCCACTATTGCAGGCCTATTGGAGTCGCATTCGCGCCATGCTCGGTCGTCAACATTTCGATCTACTGTGGATAGAGAAAGAAGCGTTGCCGTGGTGGCCCCTGTGGTTCGAGAAGGCCTTGCTGCAAGGAGTACCTTACGCGCTCGACTACGACGATGCGATCTTTCATAACTACGACCAGCATCGCCAAGCTTGGGTGCGCAGGGTTTATGGGAGACGACTGGACGGATTGATGGCCGGGGCCGCGCTGGTGGTCGGGGGCAATCAGTATCTTGCGCGACGCGCGGTGGACGCTGGTGCGCGCCGCGTCGAGGTAGTGCCAACGGCGATCGACCTGTTGCGCTACCCTACCCACGCCATCAACAAGCGACTTGCGCGAGCGGGGAGCGATGCCACGCCGCCAAGGGTGGTGTGGATCGGATCGCCATCGACCGTTGGTTACCTTGACTTGCTGCACGAGCCGTTGCGGGAACTGGCTCGACGCCAGCGCTTCATATTTCGTGTGATTGGTGGCGGCGCAGTGACAATTCCTGGCGTCGAGGTTGAGGTGGTGCCATGGTCTCTATCCTCAGAGGTCAGCCAGATTCGGGAGTGCGATGTAGGTGTGATGCCTTTGCATGGCTCGCTGTGGGATCAGGGAAAGTGCGGATACAAGCTGATTCAATACATGGCCTGCGCAATGCCGGTTGTTGCATCGAACGCAGGGGTCAACCCAGAGATCGTGGAGCAAGGTATCAGCGGCTATCTGGCAAGCAGCCCGGATCAATGGGTGGATGCACTTCGAAGACTGCTGAACGACAAGACTTTGCAAAGATCGATGGGCAAAGCCGGGAGAATGCGTGTAGAGCAGTCCTACTGTATCCAGAAGACGGCGCCGAAGTTGATCGGGCACATACGGGCGACCGCTCTGGCGCGCTGAACATGGGTGGCATTGCAGATCGCGTCCCGACCGCCGACAAGAAGAAACTGCTGATTGCCATCAACGCAGCCTGGAACTTCACCAACTTTCGAGCCGGCTTGATTCGTGCACTGGTCAACGCAGGGTACGACGTGGTCGCGGTCGCACCCAGGGACAAATATGCCCCGCAGGTATCGATGCTGGGTTGCCGCTTCGTGGCGCTGCATATTGACAATCAGGGTACAAATCCCGTCAATGACGCCTTGCTGTTGTGGCGGTTCCTGCGCTTGATGGCGCACGAACGGCCAGATGTCTTTCTAGGGTACACGGTCAAGCCCAACGTTTACGGGTCGCTGGCCGCGGGCTGGTTGGGCATACCGGTTATCAACAACATTGCCGGTCTGGGCGTTGTATTTGTGAAGGCGGGCCTGCTCGCCCGGGTGGTGCGCCGCCTGTACCGGAGCGCGTTGCGACGCTCTGTCAAAGTCTTCTTCCAGAACGACGACGACCGGCAGTTGTTTATTTCAGGCCACCTCGTGCGCGCCCAGGCGACCGCGCTTTTGCCTGGATCGGGAATTGATCTTAAGCGGTTCGCCATGTCGCCTCTGCAATCGATGCACAGCCCAGAGCGACCGTTTCGATTTTTGCTGATTGCACGCATGCTGTGGGAGAAAGGCGTCGGCGAGTTTGCTCAGGCGGCGCGCCTGATTCGCACGCAATGGCCGAATGCCGAATGCTGCCTGCTGGGATTCCTCGATGTGCAAAACCCTGGCGCAATTTCCCGGGCAGACATGGATGCCTTGGTGGCGATGGGCGTGACTTACCTCGGCGCCGGCGACGATGTGCGGCCCGAGATCGCGGCTGCCGACTGCATCGTATTGCCGTCCTATCGCGAAGGTACGCCGCGCTCTCTCCTGGAGGCTGCCGCCATGGGGCGACCCATCGTCGCCACCGACGTGGCCGGCTGCCGTGAAGTGGTTGATCATGGGGTCAACGGCTATCTGTGCAAGGTTCGTGACGCGCCTGATCTGGCCCAGAAGATGTCGAGTCTGCTGTCTCTGACTTACCAGCAGCGTAAGTCGATGGGGCAGCGTGGCCGCGAGAAGATCGAACGCCAGTTCGACGAGCAGATTGTCATCGGCCGCTATCTGTCAGCCATCGAAGAATGTTTGAGCGGGTCGCCCAAACCGGGGTCCCGCGGCACATCGCCATGACGCCACCGGTGCATGGCCTAGTCAGCCGACAGCCAGATTTCGGTGCCTGCGTCGCTGAGACCAGGCTTGAACCTGACCAAAGTGCTGACGTAACCGCTCTTTTCGGGGCCCGTCCCTGGACTGTGTCTCAATCCAGACCCGGCCAGCGGCGTCAAGGCAGTTCGCGGAGTGTTAACGTCAGCCACCCATACGGAGCGTTTCATGTCAGTGCGTCCCATCATCCTGCTCGAGTTCAACGAAGTCCCATGGCGTGTGATCGACCATTGTCTGACGCAGGATCGATATCCTCACATCAGCCGATTCTTTGCATCGGCCCGCACCTACACGTCGGTATCCGATGACTCCGGCGAACTGTCGCCTTGGGTGACCTGGCCGTCTCTCCATCGCGGAATGAATAACGCTGCGCACGGCGTCAAGATGCTAGGCCAGGAGCCTTCGACTTTTTCCGGCGTACCCATATGGCAGGAGTTCCGAAAAGCCGGCCTGCCCATCGGTATCTGCGGCTCGATGCAGAGCTGGCCCGCGGTCGATCCAGGTCCAGGCGGGTTCTATGTTCCCGACACATTTGCCAAGGATGAACGCTGCTACCCGACCTGGATAGAGCCACTGCAAAAGTTCAATCTGGCCCAGGTCCAGAAGAACGCCCGCGTGGTGAACGTCAAATCCCTCACCAAGTCCGAAATGGTGCGGGTGGGGATGCATCTGCCGAGATTCGGCATACGTGCGCGTACGCTTTCGTCACTGGCTTTGCAAGTGGCCGCCGAGCGCGTCACGCCGGCCCGGTCGGCCAGGCGCCCCATCTTTCAGGCCTTGTTGTTCTGGGACTTGTTCAGGAAACTCTATCGACCGCGTGAACCGGTCGCGTTTGCCACCTTCTTCACCAATCACGTTGCCGGCATGATGCATCGGTACTGGCATTCGGTCTTTCCACAGGACTATCCGGTTGAATTCCTGGGCAGGCTTGGCCCGCCAGAGACTGAACACGTCAAGGCCTTTGAATTTGGTCTCGAAATCCTTGACGGCATGGTGTCGGATGTGCTGGAAATGGCTGCGGTGAATCCGGAGATCATCATTGTGCTGGCGACCAGCATGGGGCAGGCAGCGGTTCAGCGGGACCAGCATCGCGGTTACGATCTCACCATTCCCGACATCATCCGCTTGCTGGCAGCTCTGGGAGAACGTCGCGACGGCATCCGGCCATTGATGGCCATGGCCCCTCAGGTGGTTGCCGAAATCGAAGATGGCGCTACTCGGGTCTCGGTGACCCACAAGTTGCTGTCGTCCAGGACGGAATCGGGCGTCGCATTGTTCAGATGCGATGAGATTGGAAGCACCCTGAGCATCAGCTACATGACGCCTTCTCAGGCCGACTGGGACGCCGGTGGGTTCACATTTGAGTCGGACGGGACCAAACACCGCGTGCAATGGCAGGACGCCGGCATAGGCCGCGTTGAGACGACGCCCGGGACCGCCTATCATGTACCCGAAGGTGTGGTCGCGGTTTTTGACCCCAAGACGCCCTGTAGTGAAGACTCCCGGACCGTGATGCCATTGACAAGGGTGAAGGCGCTCCTGATGGAGCTTGCGGGAACCCAATTGGCAAACCTGCGATAGGCATGCCGACCTGACTCGGGATGCCTGCAAATACCATCACAACTGCCCACTTTTCTGGATGAGGGGAAC
>CAZADK010000029.1:0-2917 GCA_964483855.1 uncultured Rhodoferax sp. | reverse complement strand
GCCATACGCCATATCTGCTGAGGCAATCCCACCGACTTGGCCGTCCAAGATCATGCGATATTTTCAGTTCGCCGCCTCCCTCGTATTGATGGTCCACATGAGCGCCCACGCCGCGCAAAGCTGTGCTAAGCCCCCGCGTGCGTCGGCGGTTTTCAACGTGGTGGACAGCGGGGCCAGGGGCAACGGCGAGGCAGATGACACCGCCGCCATTCAATCGGCCATTGACACGATGGCCAGGACCGGGGGAACTGTTCTGGTGCCGGACGGAACCTACATGATCAACGCCCTGGTTGGCATCTCGATCCGTGACGACATGACGCTGCGCCTGTCCGACGGCGCCACGCTCAAGGCAATTCCGAACGCCAGCGACCGCTACAACATCGTCAAGATCGAGAAAGTCTCCAATGCAAACCTGATAGGCGGCATCCTGGAAGGCGAGCGGGACGCGCACATGGGCAAGTCAGGCGAATGGGGCATGGGTGTGTTCATCAATGCAGCTTCGAACATCGCGATCGAAGGCACGATCGCCCGGAACGCCTGGGGCGACGGATTCTATGTCCGGGGTGCAAGCACCAATATCAGGTTCTGCAAGGTGGTCGCTGACAACAACCGGCGCCAAGGCATGTCCATCATTTCGGTGAATGGCCTGTTGGTGCAGGACTCCATCTTCAGCAACACCAACGGCGCGGCGCCGCAAGCGGGTATCGATATCGAACCCAATGAGAACGACGCCGTCAACAACGTTCGTATCCAGGGCTCGAGATTTGTCGACAACAAGGGATTCGGCGTGCAGATCTACGTGGCACCCTATTCCAGCGCGAATCGATCGATCAGGAATGTATCGGTCGAAGGCAATACGATCACAGGAAACCAGCGGGGCGGCATCTCGATCGCATATTCCGATGACCACAAGATCATTGGCAACACGCTGGAAGACAACATGCGGGTCGGCATCCATTTCGCCAAAGGTACCAAGGGCAATTCCGCGATAAACAATATCCTGGGCAAAGGCAATCCGTTGGTCGATCTGGGCAAGAACAACAGCCGCAACAACCGTTTCCGATGATCAGGTGCCCGAAGGAAGCCAACCCCGTCGATAAGACGGACGCGTTGCCTGCGGCTATGCACCTGCAACCACCAGATCGGCCTGGGTCAACCCTGGCAGCCCCACCAGCGAAACCAGATTGACCGCAGCCCCTCCCCCGTACCGTCTGCATCGAATGCAAGCATTCCAGTCGCCGTGTTGTACAGAAACTGCGCCGCCGCCTGATTGACCTGCGGGCTTGCACTGGCTACGAGTTTGCCCGCATGCAGCGCACCGGCAGGAATGATGCTGTCCACTCCCTAACTCGAGTTCGTGTAGCGAAACACGACCGCTCCCGCTCCCCCGGTCATCGTGTCGCTTCCAAGCCCTCAGAACAGCACATCGGAGCGGATAGTTCCGATCAGCCGGTTGGCGCCATTGCCGCCACTGAGCAGGTCGCCCGTCTCCAGCCCGTCAAGCACATTCCAGTTCAGGTCGGCCACCGTGCCCAGCAACTGACCCGTGGCCGCGTTGCCGTCCAGTCCTTGTACAAATAGTTCTGACCCGTTACGCTGTTGCGCCACAGGACGTCGCTCTTGCCGTCGCCGTCGAAGTCGCCCACACCGACGATCTTCCAGTTCTGGTCCGCCCGGATGGTGAGTAAAACGCCGGTGGCCGCGTTGCCCGAGTTGTACAGGTAGTTTCGGGTTATCCCTTGATGCTGGTCAAACCGGGTAGGTTGGCGCGAACAGGATCAGTCGCCAGCGTGCAGCGCCGGGTCAACCCGCAGCATCATGCGGCCGCAGGCTGGATTCCTGAGTGTCTGCCCGAGTGTCTTGCACGCTGCCACCAAAGAAACCACGATGATGGACATTGCCAAGATCCAGTTGGAGCTTTCGCAATTGCTGCCAGTTGCAGTCGATGTGCTCACGCCCAACGGCTTACCCGCGAGGTTTCGCAGTCAAATGATTGCCGAGGCGTTGGCGGTATGAGCGCCGCCGGGTCGTTCCCAAGGCGCTCGCACCGCAGGCCGCAGGCCGAAGGTACTCCAGTGAGCAAGGCCGACATCCTGCGTGCAATGGATTACCTCGGGCACATAGTCGAGGCGATTGACCGCATTCACCGGTATGTCGAGGGTATGGCGGAGTTGTCTTTCCTGGACGATGAAAAGACGCAGGATGCCGTAGTCCGCAACTTTGAAAGTTTGGGTGCGGCCGCGCAAAACGTCAAGCAACATCATTCAGCTTTTGCGACGGCGCACCCCGAAGTGCCCTGGGCGCTGATGTACACCATGCGCAACCGGGTTGCACATGGGTATTTCAAGGTGGACTTTGAACTGGTCGGGAAAACCATTCACGGCGACTGGCCAGAGCTTCGCGATCAGGTTGCAGCACTGATTGCGGCATGAACCCCCGCCAAGGGCCTAGCTGACGGAACCTCAAGCCACCACCAGGTCCGCCGCCGTCAGCGCAGGTTGCCCCACCAGCGTCATCAGGTTCACTGCGGCGCCACCCCCGGTGCCATCAGCGTCGAAACTCAGCACGCCGATGGTGGTGTTGTACAGAAACTGCGCCGCCGCCTGATTGACCTGCGGGCTGGCACTGGCTACGAGTTTGCCCGCCTGCAGCGCACCGGCAGGAAGGTCGGCGAAGGCACTGCCCAGCACCTGGATCTTGTCCACCCCCGACATGAAATCGGTGATGCTGTCCACACCCTGATTTGCGCTTGTGTAGCGGAACATATCCGCGCCTGCTCCCCCGGTCATCGTGTCGTTACCCTGGCCGCCGAACAGCACATCGGCCTTGATGGTTCCGATCAGCCGGTTGGCGCCATTACCCCCATTGAGCAGGTCGCCGGTCTCCAGCCCGTCGAGAACGTTCCAGTTCAGGTCCG
>CAZADK010000028.1:0-15485 GCA_964483855.1 uncultured Rhodoferax sp. | reverse complement strand
ACCAGATCGAGAACCGCATCATCGAGGCCAAGAGCCGGGGCATCTACGAGGCCCCGGGCCTGGCGCTGTTGTTCATCGCCTATGAGCGCCTGATCACCGGCATCCACAACGAGGACACGATCGAGCAGTACCGCGACCATGGCCGCCGACTCGGCCGCCTGCTGTACCAGGGCCGATGGTTCGACCCGCAGGCCATCATGCTGCGCGAGACCGCCCAGCGCTGGGTTGCACGCGCGATCACTGGCGAAGTCACGATCGAACTGCGCCGCGGCAACGACTACTCGCTGCTCAACACCGAGTCACCCAACCTGACCTACCACCCGGAGCGGCTGACGATGGAAAAAGGCGAGTCGGCGTTCTCGCCGCAGGACAGGATCGGTCAGCTCACGATGCGCAATCTGGATATCGTCGATACCCGCGCCAAGCTGGGCATCTACTCCCGGAGCGGGCTGCTGAGCATGGGCGACGGCGTGGGCCTGCCCAGCCTGGGCCACGGCGCAGACAAGTAGCGCCGGGCGCACGGCAGACAGGGCCGGGGCCGTGGTCTCAGACCACCACCGGCTCAGGTTCGAGCTGGATGCCGAAACGCTCGTAGACGCTGGTCTGGATCGCCCGGGCCAGCGTCATCACTTCGCCACCGGTGGCACCACCGCGGTTGACCAGCACCAGGGCCTGGCGCTCGTACACCGCGGCGTTGCCGACCGATTTGCCCTTCCAGCCGCAGGCATCGATGAGCCAGCCGGCAGCCAGCTTGACCGCGCCATCGGCCATCGGGTAATGCACGATGCGCGGCTCGCGCTGGATGATGTCGTCGCACTGCTCGCGCGTCACCTGGGGGTTCTTGAAGAAACTGCCGGCATTGCCCAGCAAGGCCGGGTCGGGCAACTTGGCACCGCGGATCGCGCAGACCCACTCGAAAATCTGCCGCGCATCGGGCGCCGTGATGCCGGTATCCGCCATCTTGCGCTCCAGGTCGGCATAACCGAGCACCGGTTTCCAGGGTTTGGGCAGGAACAGCCGCACGTGGGTGATGACGACTCGGTCGCGCAGCCCGAACCCTGTCACCGGCGAGCCGGCGGAATTCAGCGCGGACGTGGCTGCGTCGGGCGCCACATGCTTGAACACCGAATCGCGGTAGCCGAAACCGCACTGGGCCGCGTCGAGGGTGTAAAGCGACCCGGTGACCAGGTCGATCGCGTCCAGCGAATGGAAACGATCCTGCAGTTCCAGGCCGTAGGCACCGATGTTCTGTACCGGCGAGGCGCCCACCGTGCCGGGGATCATGGCCAGGTTCTCCAGCCCGGGGTAGCCCCGCTCCAGCGTCCAGGCCACCAGCGCATGCCAGTCCTCGCCGGCGCCGACCTCGATCACGGTGCCCTTGTCGGTCTCCTGCACCACCCGTTTGCCCATGCATTCGATCTTGAGCACCAGCGGTTTGACGTCGCCGGTCAGCACGATATTGCTGCCGCCACCGAGGATGAACTTCGGTTCGGCGGCCAGTCCCGGGTCGGCCACGATCTGCTGCAAGACCTCCACATTGGATACCCGCACCAGCGAATACGCCTTCGCCACGATGTGAAACGTGTTGTAGGGTTGGAGCGGGACGTTTTTCTCGACTAACATGGCCAGATTGTCGCATCGGCTCCCGATGCGGGTCCCTTTCCAAGTGGTGACACCATGCCCTCTTTCGACACAGTCTGCGAGGCCGATCTCGTGGAGGTCCGCAACGCGGTGGACAACACCATCAAGGAGATCGGCACCCGGTTCGACTTCAAGGGAACCGCCGCCGCGATCGAGCTCAAGGAAAAAGACATCACGCTGATCGGCGACGCCGAGTTCCAGCTCGGGCAGATCGAGGACGTCCTGCGCAACAAGATGACCAAACGCGGGGTCGATGTGCGTTTCCTGGATCGGGGCGACGTGCAGAAAATGGGTGGCGACAAGGTCAAGCAGGTGATCAAGGTGCGCAACGGCATCGAGACCGAAGTGTCCAAGAAGATCCAGCGCCTGATCAAGGACAGCAAACTCAAGCTGCAGGCCTCGATCCAGGGCGATGCAGTACGGGTCAACGGCGCCAAGCGCGACGACCTGCAGGCGGCGATGGCGCTGATCCGCAAGGACATCCCCGATCTGCCGCTCAGCTTCAACAACTTTCGCGACTGAGAGTCATACACCATGCACCACCGACGACGCCACCATGGCGGCCTGGCAGCCCTGGCGCTGTGCGCGGCAGCCGCCGTATCGCAGGCACAGGCACAGGCGGTCAACCTGTCCGGAATGCTGGGCAACAAAGCCTTGCTGGTCGTCGATGGCGCCGAGCCCAAGCTGGTGGCTCCAGGCGAATCCTTCCGGGGTGTGCGCGTGGTGTCCACCCAGGGCCAGAGCGCGGTGGTCGATGTCGCCGGACAACGCCAGACGCTGCGTATTGGCGATGCGCCGGTCAGCGTCGGGCGACCGGCAGCAGCGCCCAGCGGGGCACGCATCGTTTTGTCGGCAGACTCTGGCGGCCACTTTGTGGCCCAGGGAATGCTCAATTCCAAGCCGGTGCAGTTCATGGTCGACACCGGCGCCACGACAATCGGCGTGAGCGTGTCCGACGCCGATCGCATCGGCCTTCAGTACAAGAACGGCCAGGCGGTTCAGATCGCGACCGCCAACGGCGTCGTGCCGGGCTGGAGAATCCGGCTGGCCTCGGTGCGCGTGAGCGACGTCGAGGTGCGGGACGTCGATGCGGTGGTCACGCCGATCGCCATGCCGTTCGTGTTGCTGGGCAACAGTTTCCTGACCCGCTTTCAGATGACGCGCAACAACGAGCAGATGGTGCTGGAGAAACGTTACTGATGCCGTACGCCTGGCGCACCCATTGCAAGGCTCCGTCGTGACGCTGAGCGTCGACAGCGAGACCGAATACGAGGATCTGCTCGGCCTGTGGTCGGACCTCGAAGCCGGTCTGGGCATCATCCTGGGCAACTCGCCCAGCGTGCAGGAGTTCGAGTCGCGTGTATGGCAATACGACCGCTGGATGCAGGCGCTGCTCGACAGCGACACCGATGTCGGCCTTTATCTGCTGTTCCAGCTGGCCACCCATTCGCCGGTGGGTTACAGCGCCTCGCATGCTTTGGTCTGCGCGGTGCTGGCGCACCTGATCGGCATCGAACTGCGCCTGCCCCAGGACGAGCGCGACAGCATGGTGCATGCCGCGCTGACGATGAACATCGGCATGACCGCGCTACAGGACGAGCTCGCCAGCCAGTTGGAGCGGCCCTCGCCGAGCCAGCAGGAGGCGATCGATGCGCACACCGCATTGGGCCGCAGCATGTTGTCCGGGCTCGGCGTGCGCGATGTGTTGTGGCTCGACATCGTCGCGCATCACCATGAGGAGATCATCGACAACAAGCCGCTGGCCTCGCTGACACCGGTCGACCGGCTCGCACGTATCGTGCGCACCGTGGACCGTTATGGCGCCATGATCAGTCCGCGCAAGTCGCGGGCCGGCCGCAGCGCGACCGACTCGGTGCGCTCCATCATCAGTGATGCGGGCGAACAGGCCGACGAGATCGGCCACGCACTGGTGCGTGCGGTCGGCCTGTGCCCGCCGGGTACCTTCGTGCGGCTGGACAACGACGAGGTGGCGGTGGTGATGCGCCGCTCGCGCAAGGACAACCATCCGCATGTGGCCATCGTGCTCAACGAGGAAGGCCTGATGGTCGGACAGCCGCGGCTGCACCGCACCGCGCACGGCAGCCCGCAGATCCGCTCCGCACTGGCAACCGCGCTGGTGCGGGTAAGGCTCAACCACCACCTGATCCTGCGCCTGGGCGCATACGCGGCCCAGCAGACCTGAGATCGTGAGATGCAATCGCTTCTGCCCACGCAAGACCCCGCAGACTGCTCCTTGCGCTTCGGGCCACGGGCAGTCACGGGGTCGTGCCCTCAGGCCTTCTTGGTGCCGAGCCGCGACTCCGTGCCCTTGACCAGACGGTTGATGTTGGCTGCATGGCGCCAGGCCAGCAACAAGGCCATCACCGCCATCGCCAGCAACAGGCTCTTGTCCAGGTACCAGGCCACGCCGTCACCGAAGATGTAATACACCGGCGCGAACGTCGCGGCCACCAACGAGGCCAGCGACGAATAGCGAAAAAAGAACGCGACGATCAGCCAGCTCGCCGCCACCGCCAGCCCGAGCACCCAGTTGAAGCCCAGCAACACGCCAAGCGCCGTGGCCACGCCCTTGCCGCCCTTGAAGCGAAAAAACACCGGAAACAGATGGCCCAGGAAGGCCGCCAGGCCGGCCATGGCCATCGTGCCCTCCAGCATGCCATAGGGTTTGCCCCACCAGCCAATCAGTGCCACCGGCAACCAGCCCTTGGCGCCGTCGAGCAACAGTGTCACCACCGCCGCCGGTTTGCTGCCCGAGCGCAACACGTTGGTCGCCCCCGGGTTCTTGCTGCCATAAGTGCGCGGGTCATTCAGGCCCATGAGCCGGCTCACGATCACCGCGAACGACAAGGAACCCAGCAAATAGGCAGCCAGTGCGGCGAGCACGGGCCACAGAGGATTGGAAGCGTTCATCAACTTTGTCTCCGGCACGCCGTCGGGTGGCGCTGCAATCGCGTCATTCTGCCAGCGCGCACGAAACCGGCTTGGCGCCCAGCAGGCGCACACACACCTGCGGTGCCAGGCCGACCAGGAATCCACGCCGCCCGCCGTTGATCAGCATACGCGGCAGGTCCAGGATAGTTTGCTCGATGTAGACCGGCATTGGCTTGCGGGTGCCGAACGGCGAGGTTCCGCCCACGAGATAACCACTGTGCCGGTTTGCCACCTCGACTGCGCACGGTTGCACCGATTTGCACCCGATCTGCCGCGCCAGGTTGCGGGTGCTGACCTTGCGGTCGCCGTGCATCAGCACCAGCAAGGGCCGGGCGCTCTCGTCCTGCATCACCAGCGTCTTGACCACCATATGCGGGTTCTCCCCCAGCACCCGCGCGCTGTGTTGCGCGCCGCCGTGCTCAAGGTATTCGTAGGGGTGTTCGGTGAACGCAACTCCGTGCGCACGCAGCCATGCGGTCGCGGGGGTCTCACCGGCGTGGGCCTTCCTGGCCATCACTGGGCCGGGTCGCGCAACTCCCCGCGGATGGCGTCGATGCGGGCCAGCAACTCGGGTGACAAGGTCGTGCCCCAGACGTCCAGGCACTCGTCGAGCTGGGCCAGGCTGGTGACGCCGATGATGGTGCTGGCGACACGCCAGTTGGTGTAGCAAAAGGCCAGCGCCAGTTGCGTTGGAGTCAAGCCGTGTTCACGCGCCAGCGCGTTGTAACGCCGCGCCGCGGTCAGCGATTCCGGTCTGCCCCAGCGCTGCTTGCGCACCGACTCGTATCTGGCGATCCGCGCACCCTTGGGCGCATCCGGCCCCTCGGTGCCACCGTTGTCGTATTTGCCGGTGAGCAGGCCGAAAGCCAGCGGCGAATAGGCCAGCAGCGAGACACCCAGTCGGTGACAGGTCTCGTCGGTGCCGTTGTCGTAGCTCCGGTTGATCAGGCAATACGGGTTCTGGATCGAGACGACGCGGGCCAGGCCATGCTGCTCGGCCAGCCGCACGAATTCATGCACGCCGTATGGCGTCTCGTTGGACAGGCCGATGTGGCGCAGCTTGCCGGCCTTGACCAGTGCGGACAGGGCCTCGAGCTGCGCATGGATGGACGTGGTCGAACGTTCCTTGGCCGGGTCGTAATAACTCGAACCGAACGATGGCACATGGCGCTCGGGCCAGTGGATCTGGTACAGGTCGATCACGTCGGTCTGCAGCCGCTTGAGACTGTTCTCAAACGAGCGGCGAATGTCGTCGGGCGTCATGCCCTGGCCCTCGCGCACCCAATCCATGCCGCGCGAAGGGCCAGCCACCTTGGAGGCGATGACCAGTTTGTCGCGCAGCCCCGGGCGCGCCGCCAGCCAGCGACCGATGATGGCCTCGGTGGCACCGAAGGTCGCGGCCCGCGTGGGCACCGAATACATTTCGGCGGTGTCCAGAAAGTCGATGCCACGCTCGACGGCGCGGTCCATGATGGCATGGGCGTCGGCCTCGGACACCTGTTCGCCGAAGGTCATGGTGCCCAGGCAGATGGGCGTGACATGCAGGTCGGCGTGGCCGAGTTGGGCTTTCTTCATGGGACTCCGATCGACGTCAAAACCTTCGAGTCTATGCGTTCGCCGCCCGCGCCTCTTCCTGCAGCCGCAACACGCGCCGCTGCACCTTGCCGGTGGTGGTCATCGGCAACTCGGTGACGAACTCGATCTCCTTGGGGTATTCGTAGGGCGCGAGCTTTCCGCGCACGTGGGCCTGCAACTGCGCGACCAGCGCCGTGTCGAAGTCCTGCCCCGGCTGCTGCTGGCGGCGCATCGCGTACTCCGGCGACAACACCACGTAGGCCTTGACCAGCGCACCCCGCTCCAGGTCGGGTTTGGGAACCACGGCCGCATTGAGCACCGCCGGATGTTTGACCAGGCAGTTCTCGATCTCGCCCGGGCCGATGCGGTAACCGGCGGCCTTGAACACATCATCGGCGCGCCCCTGGTACCAGAGGTAACCGTCGGCGTCGCGCGTGGCCAGGTCGCCGGTGCGGCACCAGTCGCCGGTGAACCGGGCCGCCGTCGCGGCCGGGTTCTTCCAGTAACCAAGAAAAAAAACCGGGTCGGGCCGGCCGTGCACATCGAAGCGGTTCACCGCCACATCACCGGGTACGCCGACCGGGCATTCCTTGCCCGCCTCGTCGATGACCATGACCCGGTGGCCCGGATACCCCTTGCCCATGCTGCCAGGTTTGGCGGGCCAGCCAACGCCATGATCCCGCTGATCGTTCAAGGCGCAATTACCGACGATGTAGTTGATCTCGGTCTGGCCGAACATCTCGTTGACGACGACGCCCAGCTGATTGCGGCAGTAGTCGAACACCGCATCACCGACCGCCTCGCCGGCACTCATGATGGCCTGCAAGACCAGACGAAACTCATGCCGCGGCTCGGGATAGGCCTTCATCATCGCCTTGAGCGCGGTCGGGAAGATGAAGCTGTGCGTCACCGCGTGTTTTTCCATCAACGCGAACGCGGTCTGCGGGCTGAAGCGGCCGTTGAAAGCCACGATGGGCCGGCCGAAATACAGGGTCGGCAACAAGGCGTCCAGCAGGCCGCCGGTCCAGGCCCAGTCCGCCGGTGACCAGAACACGGCTTGCGAGTCCGATCTGGGGCGCAGCGGGTCGAAACCGAACCAGTTCTGGCTGCAGACGAATCCGCTCAGGTTGCCGATCAGGCCGCGGTGCGCGATCAGCGCACCCTTGGGCTGGCCCGTCGTGCCGCTGGTATAAATCAATATCGCCGCTTCGTCGGCCAGGGTGTCGCAGGCAGTGAATCGGTCCGACTCCTGCTCCAGCACGGCGTCGTATGCCGGGTTGCGGTCGCCGTCGCGGTCGCCGACCCGGATCACGCTGCGCAGCAGCGGGCAGTTCTCGCGCACCGACTCCAGCGCATCGATAGCCGCGGCGTCGCAGATCGCCACTACCGCCTCGCTGTCGTGCAGCCGGAATTCCAGCGCCTCGGGGCCGAACAGCATCGACAGCGGCATCGCCACCGCGCCCAGTTGCAGCGCGGCCATGTAGGCGACTGCGGTCTCGAACCGCTGCGGCAACACGATGGCCACCCGGTCGCCCCGCTCCACTCCCAGCACCGCCAGCGCGTTGGACAGCCGGTTGGCCGCCAGTTGCAGCTGCGCATAGGACCAGGATGCAGGCGCAAGCCCGGAGCCTTCGGCCAGCACCGCGATCCGGCTGGCGGCATCCGTGCGGCCGGCCCAGCGGCCGCAACAAACCTGCGCCATGTTGAAGCGCTCGGGCACCTGCCAGCCAAACCCGCTGTGCATGGCGGCGTAATGGTCGTGCTCCAGCACCGCCGGCGCCCTGTCTTCAATTTGACTGCGTGCCACGCCCTGTCTCCTTATGATCGCTGTAATGTACCAAGTCAAAAGACCTTCGCGCACGGTGCGCGTGCCCGTGCGCGGCCTGCACTACAACGTGCGCTGCTGGGGCGATCCGACGCCCGGCCAGCCGCCCCTGGTGCTGGTGCACGGCTGGATGGATGTTGCCGCATCGTTCCAGTTCGTCGTCGATGCCTTCTCCGACGCCTTCATGGAGGGCCGTTTCATCATCGCGCCAGACTGGCGCGGTTACGGCGACACCGCCGGCGGCGGCGTCGACAACTACTGGTTCCCGGACTACATCGCCGACCTGGACTTCCTGCTGGACCACTTCTCCGCCGAGGCACCGATCGACCTGGTCGGCCACAGCATGGGCGGCAACGTGGTGATGTTTTATGCCGGCATCCGCGGCAAGCGGGTGCGCCGGCTCGTCAACCTCGAGGGTTTCGGCGGCCCGGCCACGCAGCCGGCCCAGGCGCCGGATCGGTATGCCCAATGGATGGACCAGCTCAAGCAGCACCAGCGCGGCGAACTGGCACTGCGGCCCTACGACACCGTCGACGGCGTGGCGCGGCGCCTGGCCCAGACCAATCCGCGCCTGGCGCGCAACGCAGACGGCCGCGCCAAGGCCGACTGGCTCGCGCGCCACTGGTCGCGCCGCAACGCGCAGGGACAGTGGGACATCCTGGGCGAGCCGGCGCACAAGATCGTCAACGCCCAGTTGCTGCGGGTCGATGAATTGCTGGCAATCTACCAGCGCATTTCGATGCCGCTATTGGCAGTGGAGGCCGAGGACGACGCCATGTGGCAATGGTGGAAAGGCAGGTTCACCCGGGCGCAGTACCACGAACGGCTGCAGGTGGTGGCCGACTGCCGCATCGCGGTGGTTGGCGACGCCGGCCACATGCTGCACCACGACCAGCCCGGGCCACTGGCCGCCTTGCTGGAGCCCTTTCTGGCGCCCTGATGGGACATGAGAAAATCGCTGGTTGTTTTCGACATTCTCCCAACCAGGACCAGCACCATGGACGCAGTACATATCAACCAGATCGGCACCCAACTCGTGGACTTGTCGCAGCGCACCCAAGAGTTACGGGGGTATCTTTGACTACGATGCCAAAGCCGAACGCCTGAGGACGGTCAACGCCTCGCTGGAAGACCCCACGGTCTGGAACGAGCCCAAGAAGGCCCAGGAACTCGGGCGCGAGAAGAAATCGCTCGATGGCGTCGTGGTGTCGCTGAACCGGCTCACGACCGAGCTGGCCGACAACTCCGAGCTCTACGAGATGAGCAAGGACGAGGGCGACGAGGACAGCCTGCTGCAGATCGAGCGCGACACCGTCAAGCTGGCGACGGAGATCGAGAAGCTCGAGTTCCTGCGCATGTTCAACAACCCGGCCGACCCGTTGAGCTGCTTCGTCGACATCCAGGCCGGCGCTGGCGGCACCGAGGCCTGCGACTGGGCCAGCATGCTGCTGCGCCAGTACCTGCGGTATGCCGAACGCAAGGGCTTTACGACCACGATCGAGGACGAGTCGGCTGGCGACACCGCCGGCATCAAGGGTGCGACGATCAAGGTCGAGGGTGAATACGCATTCGGCCTGCTGCGCACCGAGACCGGTGTGCACCGTCTGGTGCGCAAGTCGCCATTCGACTCCTCGGGCGGTCGCCACACCAGTTTCGCCAGCGTGTTCGTGTACCCGGAGATCGACGACTCGATCGAGATCGACATCAACCCCTCCGACGTGCGCACCGACACCTTCCGCGCCAGCGGCGCCGGCGGCCAGCACATCAACAAGACCGACTCGGCGGTGCGGCTCACGCATATTCCCACCGGCATCGTCGTGCAGTGCCAGGACGGCCGCAGCCAGCACAGCAACCGCGACGTGGCCTGGAAACGGCTGCGCTCGCGCCTGTACGACCACGAGATGCGCAAGCGCCAGGAAGAGCAGCAAAAACTCGAAGACAGCAAGACCGACGTCGGCTGGGGCCACCAGATCCGCAGCTACGTGCTGGACAACAGCCGCATCAAGGACCTGCGCACCAACGTCGAGGTCTCGGCCACGCAGAAGGTGCTCGACGGCGACCTTGATGTGTTCATCGAAGCCTCGCTCAAGCAGGGGGTGTGATGATGGCACCCGTCCACGGCCTGATATTCGACATGGACGGCACCATGATCGACTCGATGCCCTACCACGCCCAGAGCTGGGTCGCGTTCGCGCGCAACCACGGCCTGACCATCGAAGTGGCCGAGCTGCTGCGCCGCACCACCGGCCGTACCGGCGCCGAGTGCATGGAGCTGCTGTTCAACCGCCGCATGGAGCCGCGGGAGTGCTGGGCGCTGATCCACCAGAAGGAAGAAATCTACCGCGCGTTGTTTGCGCCGGTGTTCACCGAAGTGCCGGGCTTCAAGGCGTTTTTCGGCCACGCACACAGCCGCGGCCTGCGACTGGGCGTGGGCACGGCCGGCGACAAGCACAACATCGCGTTCGCGATGCAGCACCTGAAGATGGACCCGCTGCCCCACGCCATGGTGGGCGGCGATGAAGGCCTGCCGGGCAAACCCGAGCCGGCGATTTTTCTGGAGGCCGCTCGGCGCATTGGCGCTGACCCGAACGCCTGTATCGTGTTCGAGGATGCTCCCTTTGGCATCGAGGCGGCACGGCGCGCCGGCATGCGCGCGGTCGCCGTGTGCACCAGCCACCGCGCTGACGAGCTGACAGGCGACCACGTGATCGCGCATATTGCCAGTTACCACGACCTGATCACAACCCATTTCCTGGAGACATTGCATGCTTGAGACCCGAGACGAACATGGCCCGACCATCAGCGTTCAGCGCGCGGATTACACCGCGCCCGCGTTCTGGATCGACACCGTCGACCTGACCTTCGACCTGGACCCGGTCAAGACCCGGGTGCTGAACAAGATGCGGCTGCGCCGCAATCCCGAAGTGCCGGTGCAGGCGCTTCGCCTGGACGGCGACGAACTCAACCTGTCGCGGGTGCTGGTCAACGGGGCCAGCGCCTCGTTCAAGATCGACGGCGGCAAGCTGGTGCTGGAGAACCTGCCCGCGGCCGAGGACGGCGCCTTCGACCTCGAGATATTCACCACCTGCGCGCCGGCCAAGAACACCAAGCTGATGGGCCTGTACGTCAGCAACGACTCGTTCTTCACCCAGTGCGAGGCGGAAGGGTTCCGGCGTATCACCTACTTCCTGGACCGGCCCGACGTGATGGCCACCTATACCGTGCTGCTGCGCGCCAGCAAGGCCGCCTACCCGGTGCTGCTGTCCAATGGAAATCTGGTCGACAGCGGCGACCTGGCGGGCGACGGCAACACCGGCCGGCACTTTGCGCGCTGGGCAGACCCGCACCGCAAGCCCAGCTACCTTTTCGCGCTGGTGGCTGGCCAACTTGAATCGCGCCAGCAACGCATCGTCTCGCGCGCCGGCAAGGAACACCTGCTCGAGATCTACGTGCGCCGCGGCGACCTGGGCAAGACCGAATACGCGATGCAATCGCTGATGGCGTCCATCGCCTGGGACGAGGCTCGTTTTGGCCTGTCGCTGGACCTGGAGCGTTTCATGGTGGTTGCCACGAGCGACTTCAACATGGGCGCGATGGAGAACAAGGGCCTGAACATCTTCAACACGAAATACGTGCTGGCGACACAGGCCACCGCCACCGACACCGACTTCTCGGGTATCGAGTCGGTCGTCGGCCATGAGTACTTCCACAACTGGACCGGCAACCGGGTGACCTGCCGCGACTGGTTCCAGCTCAGCCTGAAGGAAGGCCTGACGGTGTTCCGCGATCAGGAGTTCTCGCAGGACCTGTGCCAAGACGCGTCGGCCCGCGCCGTCAAGCGCATCGATGACGTGCGCGTGTTGCGCACCGCGCAGTTCCCCGAAGACGCCGGCCCGATGGCGCACCCGGTGCGGCCCGACAGCTACGTGGAAATCAACAACTTCTATACCGTCACCGTCTACGAAAAAGGTGCCGAAGTCGTGCGCATGATGCAGACGCTGGTCGGCCGCGCCGGCTTCGCCAAGGGCATGAAGCTCTATTTCGAGCGCCACGACGGCCAGGCCGTGACCTGCGACGACTTCGCGCAGGCGCAGGCCGATGCCAACCCAACATCGGACCTGGCGCGCCTGTTGCCCCAATTCAAGCGCTGGTACGGGCAGGCTGGCACGCCGCATGTGCAGGCGGGCGGGCACTACGATGCGGCCGCAGCCACCTATACGCTGACGCTGACACAAAGCTGCAAGCCCACGCCGGGCCAACCGGACAAGCAGGCTTTCGTGATTCCGCTCAGCATCGGCCTGGTCGGCCCCCACGGCGAAGACCTGCCGCTGCAACTGGCCGACGAGGCGGTGCCGACGATGGTGCCGCGCACCTTCGTGCTCGGCGAAACCGCCTTGACCCTGTGCTTCGTCAACGTCGCCGCCGAACCAGTGCCCTCCATCCTGCGCGGCTTCAGCGCGCCAGTGGTGCTGGAGTTCGACTACAGCGACGCACAACTGCTGCACCTGCTGGCACACGACAGCGACCCGTTCAACCGCTGGGAAGCCGGCCAGCGGCTGGCCATGCGGTGTGCGCTGGCGGCGCTGGAGTGCCCGTTCGACGGGCCTGTTGTCGACGTGTTGACGCCGCAATTCCTGGACGCGATGCGCGGCATCCTGCGCCACCAGGTACTGGACGCGGCCTTCAAGGACCTGACGCTGACGCTCCCTTCGGAGACCTACATCGCCGAACAGCTGACGGTGGTGGACCCGCAACATATCCACGCCGTGCGCGAATCGATGCGGCTGCAGTTGGCCACGGCGCTGGCCGACGACTGGCAGCAGGCCTGGCAGCAAAACCGCGACACCGGCGCCTACCGCCCGGACCCGGTCTCCTGCGGCAAGCGTGCGCTGGCCGGCATGGCCTTGTCGATGTTGTGCCTGGGTGCCGCCAACGACCTGTGGCCGGGCAAGGCCTTCGAACGCTACAAGCAGGCTGGCAACATGACCGACCGACTGCATGCGCTGTCGGCCCTGGTGGGATGCGCGCACCCGCTCGGGGGCGAGGCCTTGAGCCGATTCCATGCTCAATTCAAGGGCGACGAACTGGTGCTGGACAAATGGTTCGCGCTGCAGGCCAGCGCCAGTGATCGCGCAGGCCACGTCCTGCCGCTGGTGACCCAGTTGATGTCGCACCCCGACTTCCATCTGAAGAACCCGAACCGGGCGCGCAGCCTGCTGTTTGCTTACTGCAACGGCAACCCGGGTGCGTTCCACCGCCATGATGCCGCCGGCTACCAGTTCTGGAGCCTGCGCGTGATGGAAATCGACGCGTTCAACCCGCAACTGGCGGCCCGCCTGGCGCGCGCGCTCGACCGCTGGAGCCGGCTCGCCGAACCCTACCGCGGCGCGGCCCGGGAGGCCATCGCCAAGGTGGCTGCCAAGCCCGACCTGAGCAACGACGTGCGCGAGGTCGTCAGCCGCGCGTTGGCGGCCTGACACCGGCATGGCATCGCGTATCTCTTTCACCCTTCCTGCAGCACGGCAACAAACAGGTGGCGGCCGGTTATTGCATTTACGGCCCGCAGACCACGTTGGTGCTGACCGTGGGCGACGGCGTGGCGATGTTCACGCTCGACCGCGAGCAAGGCTCGTTCGTGCTCACGCAGGAGCGGCTGACAATTGCGCCCGACACGAAGGAATTTGCGATCAACATGAGCAACATGCGGCACTGGGACGCGCCGGTGAAGCGGTATATCGACGAGTGCCTGCAAGGCGTCGAAGGCCCGCGCGGCAAGGACTTCAACATGCGCTGGATCGCCAGCATGGTGGCCGACGTGCACCGCATCCTGACCCGTGGCGGCATCTTCCTGTACCCGTGGGACAAGCGCGAACCCGGCAAACCCGGCAAGCTGCGCCTGATGTACGAGGCCAACCCGATGGGATGGATCGTCGAACAGGCCGGGGGCGCCGCCAGCACCGGCAGCGAACGCATCCTGGATATCGCGCCCACCCAGCTGCACCAGCGTGTCAGCGTGATCCTGGGCAGCCGCAACGAAGTGGAGCATGTCGTCGCGCTGCATAAGGACAGTGCCGAACGGCACACCGGCGCATCGACGACGAATACTACCGGTGCCAGCTGACGGTGGCCCTCCGCCGATGGCGCAGCTGACATCGACCGTCACGACGGACCGCGGCAACCGCTGGATGCGCAGCTGCCCAGCCTGATCGGCTGCTGCGTGCGTTGTGCGCGGCCCAGGCGCCGATCGACCTGGCGTATTTCAACTTCTCGAGCGCCGCGAGATCGGCGCTACCACCTTCCCCATGGCCAGCGGCGACATGCAGGCGGCCATGCAGCAGATGGAGCGCTGATATGCCAGGCATGCAGCAGGGTGTTACCCGGCGCTCGCGGCGCCAGTGCGGATAAGGTTGCTGCGCGCAGGCGACTCCCACTCCCCGGATGATTCAGCGCCGTGGCCCTGATCGGTTGTTGCCGGCTCTGCCCCACCAAGGGGGCCACTTTCACCTGGCTATAATCACGCCTTCGCCGGTGTAGCTCAGTCGGTAGAGCAGCTCATTCGTAATGAGAAGGTCGGGTGTTCGATTCATCTCTCCGGCACCACGCGTAAAAGGCCCCTGGCTGTCATGGTCAGGGGCCTTTTCATGTAACCAACGCGTAACCCAGTTCGAATTTAAGCGGCAAAGTAATAGTTGTCGAGGTCGACGAATCGATCGGCGACTAAACGCAATTTGGGGCTCAGCCCGCTAGACAACGCTGCGACTACGACTTGCTTTCCCCTTCGCTGACACTCTCCAATCAACGGTTCGTAATCACCATCGCCAGACACAAGGTAAACAACATCGAGGTTGTTCTGATATGTGTTGCACAAGATGTCAACCGTCATCTGAATATCGACACCTTTGCCAGGTCTGTTTTTCGGTTTGACAAAGACACGTGGATATAAGTTGTTTCCTAGAGGGAAGTTCATGACAGGACCGGGCAACTGAAGCTGCGTGAACTTCAAAGCCTGAATCTCCAGGCTAACGGCTTGCACCTGATCCGCATCACCAGTTGTATAGGTGTAATAAGTGGCACGGTCCACAACGTTGAGCCATGGGTGCACGGAACCGAGAGACCATGCATACACGTCTTGTCGATGGCTGACTTCGGACGTTGGCACGCGTCCCACATCGCGCATAGCTTGAAATCGCGCAACTAAGTTCTCACCATCAATGAAAACCATCATCCTGCCCATCGGCGGAAGCGGCATTGCCGGATAGTCCATCACCGCAACCTTTCTATGTAATCTCATTTAGCTTCCGTTCAAATTGCCGCCCAGCGACGAAATGCGAACCTGATAAGTATCGATCCAATCGGGTTGCCGCCGCCTGCATACTCTCCGGAGCAACATGCGCATATCGCTCCACCATCGACTGTGTCTTCCACCCGCCCAGACGTTGCAGCTCGTGGGTCGGTGTTCCCGCTTCCCTTTGCCAGGTGGCGAACGTGTGCC
>CAZADK010000027.1:0-15583 GCA_964483855.1 uncultured Rhodoferax sp. | reverse complement strand
ATACCGACATGAACGTCGTGATGACCGGCGCCGGCCTTTTCGTCGAAGTCCAGGGAACGGCCGAAGGCGCCGCCTTTTCGCGCGTCGAAATGAACGCGATGCTGGCCCTGGCCGAACAAGGCATCGTGCAATTGATGGAGATGCAACGCGCGAGCCTGGCGGCATGACCCAACCCACCATCGTGCTGGCGTCCAACAACCGCGGCAAGCTGGCGGAACTGCAGGCCATGCTCGCGCCGCTGGGCTACACCCTCGTGTGCCAGGCCGAGCTGGGCATACCCGAGGCCCAGGAGCCTTTCCGCACCTTTGTCGAGAACGCATTGGCCAAGGCGCGCCATGCGGCGCAGCACAGCGGGCTACCGGCTTTGGCGGACGACGCGGGGTTGTGTATCGACGCGTTCGGCGGCCTGCCCGGTGTCGACACCGCGCATTACGCCGCGCAATTCGGCTACACCAAGGGTGACGACAACAATGTGCGCGCCTTGCTCGAGCAGATGCGGGGCATCGACAACCGCCGCGCGGCCATGGTCTCGACGCTGGTTGCGCTGCGCAGCCCGCAAGACCCCGAGCCGCTGATTGCCACTGGCCGGGCCAGCGGCGAGATCACGCGCGAGCCCATGGGCAGCAACGGTTTCGGGTTTGACCCGGTGATGTGGCTGCCCGAATTCGGCCAGACCTTTGCACAACTGCCAGTGGCGGTCAAGAATGCCAACAGCCATCGCGGCCGCGCCGCCCGGCAGATGGTCGAGCTGATCCGCGAGCGCTGGAGCGACTGATCCATGGCCGCGCCGGACCTGGCCCACCTGATGCGTCCGGGCAGCTTGCAGCTGCGCGCGCTGCCGCCGCTGTCGCTGTATGTGCACCTGCCCTGGTGCATCAGGAAATGCCCCTACTGCGATTTCAACTCGCACGAGTTGGGCACGCCGGAATTACCCGAGCAACGCTACATCGACGCGCTGGTGGCAGACCTGGACGCGTCGCTGGCACTGGTCTGGGGACGTACCGTGCACGGCATCTTCATTGGTGGCGGCACACCCAGCCTGTTCTCGCCGCGGGCCATCGACCGCCTGCTGGCCGATATCCGGGCCCGGTTGCGCCTGTCGCCGGCATGCGAGATCACGCTAGAGGCCAATCCGGGCACGTTCGAGCGCGACCGGTTCCGCGATTTCCGCCATGCCGGAGTGACGCGCCTGTCAGTCGGCGTGCAGAGCTTCAACGACCGGCACTTGAAGGCGCTGGGACGGGTGCATGACCGCGCGCAGGCGCTGGCCGCGGTAACGGAGGCGGCGCAGGCCTTCGATACCTTCAATCTCGACCTGATGTACGCCCTGCCCGGTCAGACCGAGCAGGAATTGGTGCAAGACCTGACCATGGCGCTGGACCTGGACAGCCCGCATATCTCGATCTACCACCTGACGATCGAGCCCAACACCTATTTCGCCAAGTTCCCGCCCGTGGTGCCGGACCAGGACACCGCCTACGAGATGCTCGACACGATCACGGCGATGACCCAGGCGCGCGGCCTGGATCGCTACGAAGTGTCGGCGTACGCGCGTGCTGACCACCGCTGCTGGCACAACCTGAATTACTGGCGGTTCGGCGATTATCTCGGCATCGGCGCCGGCGCACACGGCAAGCTCAGTTTTGCGCATCGTGTCGTGCGCCAGGTCCGCCATCGCGAACCGCGGCTATACATGGACAAGGCGCTTGCAGGCGATGCCGTTGCCAGCCACACCGAGGTGGCCCGGCGCGACCTGCCGTTCGAATTCATGCTCAATGCCTTGCGCCTGCGCGAAGGTTTCGAGTTGGCGCACTTCACCGAACGCACCGGCCTGCCGCTGGGCGCCATCGGCGCGGCGCTGGACGAGGCGCAGCGCCGTGGCTTGCTCGAGCGTGATCTGGCCCGGGCCTGGCCCACGGTCCGCGGCTTCGATTTCCTGAGCGACCTGCAGACGCTGTTCCTGGCCGACGCCGACCCGCCCTGACCCGTTGTCACGGCGCTGGGGTCGGCGGTATAGTGGTCCGGCAAATCAGGGGCACATCGCATGTTCTCGATCTACGGTCCGACCGGGCGCGAATTCAAGGGGACGCTGGAGCAGTTGCGCCTGGTCCGCCAGGTGCATGCCGCCGACCGGACGCGGGCGATCGAGCCGACACTGCGCGATGGTCACGACAGCGCGGTGCGCGAGGCGGTTGAGTTCGGCGTGCCGCTGACAGCCAGTGGCACCACCCGGCGCGCTGCACTCGCAGCATATGCTTCGAGCCAGCAACCGGCGCATCATGCCTGGCACGACCTGCCGGCTTCGGACGTCATGCAGGCGCCGGTGCTGACCGTGCGGCAGGATGCGCGTGTCGAGGACGCGTGGCGCGCGCTGGTACGCCAGGGCCGCGGACAGGCACCGGTCGTCAGCGCGACGGGCGTGCTGGTGGGCATGGTCTCGCGCGCGGCACTGGTGAACTTCGAGCAATGGCCCGACGCCGCGGCAGATCCACAGGCATGGATCGATTGGCGCGCTCAGACCGTCGAGGCCGTGATGCTGACGCCGATTCCCAGTGTCGCTCCCGGTGCCGACATGCGGCGTGTGGCCCATGCATTGGTGGACAGTGGGCTTGCGGGGCTGCCGGTGGTGGACGACGATGGCCGGGTCGTGGGCTTCATCTCGCGAACCGACGTGCTGCGCATAGCGCTGAAAGACGCCGGGCTCGATGCCTGGGGCTGACCTGCCGCCCCGGCGCAAAAGCAGGCGAAATCCAGTATCGATCCGACTTTGATGAGGGAGTCCAACGACCATGCATATCTACTTCCCCGTGTCCCGGCGACGCGCCGGATCCGGTGACGAGCCGACGGCGGAACAACTCGCTGCCGACGCCGGTCAACTGCTGGTGCTGCGGGATCCAGACGATGAGTCCGAGTGGCAGTACCTGGGCAACCCCGAGGTCGCGATGCGGACCTCGCTGGCGGACGTCGTGACCCGCTTCATCCAGGACTGCAGTGGCCCTGACGGTGCGATCGAGTCGCGCCAGCTGGTTGCGGCGCAGCGGCTGCGCGACGCCTTGCTCAATGCCGCCCGGCAGATCGACGACGCGCTCAAGGTCGGCAACGACCCAGACCGGCCGCGCTGACCGTCACAGGATGGCGCCTGGCCGTTCCCCGCGTTCGTAGACGACGTGGGCGCGGCCTACCAGCAAGGTGTCGAGTGCGCCGATGTTCACGAGGTCCTTGTTGGTGTAGGGCAGACGGTGCAGTACATACCGCATGGCATTGAGCCGAGCCCGTTTCTTGCAGTCGGACTTGATCACGGCCCAGGGCGCGTCCGCGGTGTCGGTCTCGAAGAACATCGCCTCCTTGGCCTGGGTGTAGTCCTCCCACTTGTTGAGCGAGGCCAGGTCCACCGGGCTGAGTTTCCACTGCTTGAGCGGATGCAGCTCGCGTTCCTTGAAGCGGCGCCGCTGCTCGGCGCGACTGACCGAGAACCAGAATTTGATCAGATGCACGCCGCTGCGCACCAGCTGGCGTTCGAACTGCGGCACCTGGTGCATGAACTCCTGGTATTCCTGCTCGGTGCAGAAACCCATCACTCTCTCGACGCCGGCACGGTTGTACCAGGAGCGGTCGAACAGCACGATCTCTCCGGCAGTCGGAAGATGCTGCACGTAACGCTGGAAGTACCATTGGCCCCGCTCGACCTCGCTGGGTTTCTCCAGCGCAACGACCCGGGCACCGCGCGGGTTCAGATGCTCCATGACCCGTTTGATGGTGCCACCCTTGCCAGCCGCATCACGGCCCTCGAACAGGATCACCACGCGCTGGCCGGTTTCCTTGACCCATGCCTGCAGCTTGAGCAGTTCGACCTGCAGACTGTATTTCTGGCTTTCATAACGCTTGCGCGACAGCAGGTTCCTGTAGGGATAGGCACCATCGCGCCAGTCGCGCGCCAGCGCGTCGTCGGCATTCGTGCCGTCTTGGCGCTTGCCATTGGCCCCATTGCGCAGCGACCGGCGGACCTCGGCAATGTCGTCTGCCGAACTGCCTTGGAGAAGGGTCTTGAGCGTGAGCGCCTTGTCACCGGTTTTGCGCAGGGCATCGTGCACCGCCGCAAGCTGTGCACCCTGAGCCGCCTCGCGCGCCTGGCGTGTCACCACCCGTTTCACCTGTTGCGCAGTGCTCGCGCCCACGGTGTCCCCCGATGCCGCCTTGCGGGGTCGGGGCGCGGATTTGCCGGCCATCTTCACGGGTGGTCTGCGGGGGCTTCTTGTGGCGGTTGTCATGGGTCTCCTTCGTGACGTGAACGGTTCATTCTGCGATCCATGCCGCTGGCTGTTGTTGATCAAGGTCAAGTCGGCGGGCGCAAATCGCGGCTGGCCCGGTGTCGACGTCAATCGCTGGTAACGTGCGGGTCGCGCCGCCCGCCTTGTATATTCGATACCTGATCCACCCCTGATCAATCCGGCCGAACATGACACGCTTCGTCGCAGATTCCGATACGGAATCCTCCGCCAATGGCCGCTGCCCCTGGGCTGACGTCCAGCAAGACGGTGTTGGTCTCTCCGTCGATAACTTCCCCACTACCTTGATCGTCACGCTGGCCAATTCGTTGCGCCGCACGGTCACGGCGCCGTATTCCGATCAGTTCGATCTCACGGTTTCCGAATGGCGGCTGCTGTCCTTGCTGATGCATTATGTTGCCGTGCCGTTTGGCGAATTGGTCGCCTTGTCGGGATCCGACAAGGCTCTGGTGAGCCGGGCCCTGCGCATGCTGCAGCAACGCGGATTTGTCGAGTTGCGCCAGTTGCGCGGGCAGGACAAGCCGCGTTATCGCGTCACCCGTCGCGGACGCGCACTGCACGACAAGGTGATTCCGGTGGCGCGGGCACAGCAGGCGCGAGTGCTGGCCGCGCTGACTCAGGAGGAGCGGGTGGTGCTGTACACCGCCCTGAAGAAGCTGCATGCGGCCTTTGGAGCGCCCGCGGCCAGCGTCCCGGATACCGAGGCGTTTCGAAAGTGAAACACAACCGGGCGGGTATCGTCGATCCGTCGCGCTTGCACTGCACTTTTGTAAAGTGCGTTTGTACTGTTGATCTGTCAACAACATTGGGTTATTCTCCGGCCAGGGTGTAACCTCGGGCGATCATTGCGGAATCGATCGAGGGCCGCATGATGCGCCCGCCGGCCGAGCCGTAGCGCCTGTCTGAAACGAGCCTGAAACCTGCCTGAACGAGCCCCACTGCATGGAGTATCTGCCCACCGCCGGTCTGTTGCCGACCAGTGCGCGCTCGCTGGCGCCGCTGCGGCTGTGGCAGCCCGCCAGCATTGCGGACGCGCTCGTCTGCCTGCAGCAATGCGAAGAACCGGTGCTGCTGGCCGGCGGCACCGATCTGGTCGCGCAGTTCAACGAGGGGCTGGCACCGCGTGCGTTGATCGACATCTCGCGCATTGAAGCGCTGCGCGAAATGCGTCATGACGACGGCGTTTTGCAGATTGGCGCCCTGGTGACCCACCATCGCGGCTGTAGCGACGCGCATATGTGCTCCCGGGTGCCGGGCTTCGCGCGCGCCTGGTCGCGCATCGCCAACCCGCGTATCCGCTCGCGCGGCACGCTGGGCGGCAACCTGATGGCGCGTCGCACCCGCTACGAGGGGGCCTTGTTGTTGCAGGCGCTGCAGGCGAAGCTGCTTTTCAGCTCCGTCGCGGGAAACGAGCAGGTTGGAGTCCATGCCCTGTGGAACGGTGACTTGCCCAGGCGCGCTTTGCTGACCGCGATCGAGGTGGATGCGAACGACCTGCTGGCATTCGACTACGAGCGCGGCCTGCGTCCCCTGATGACACAGGCGCTCTCGGTATGGCGCCAGCCCCAGGGCCTGCAACTGACGCTGGTGCTGGCAACCGAGTACCTGCGGCCGGTGACGCTGACCGTCTTCCTGGCGGGCCTGCGCCTGCCGCAGCTGGTCCTGCGCGCAGGTGCAATTGCCCGCGATCTGATGGTGGGGCTGCCATCATCGTTCGCCGATGCCCAGGTCACCAGCGACTATGTCCGGCGCGCCGGCGCCGCATTGTTGGTGCGTCAATTGGAGTCCTTGCATGGTTGATGCCGCGTCGCCGGTCGGTGGCCGATCCGAATGTGCGCTGCGCCTCACGCTCAACGGCGCAGAGCGCAACCTGACGGTGCCGGTCGAACGCACGGCGGCCGACCTGCTGCGCGACGACCTGCGCCTGACGGGCACCCGAATCGGTTGCTCGCGCGGCGTCTGCGGCGCCTGCGTGGCACTGGTCGACGGCGTACCCGTCGCCACCTGTTCGATGTTCGCGTTCCAGCTCGACGGCTGCTCGGTCCAGACCATCGAAGGCCTCGCCCAGGATGGACAACTGCACCCGGTGCAGCAGGCCTTTGTCGACCAGGGAGCGTTCCAATGCGGTTACTGCACCTCGGGCATGGTGCTGCTGACCAAGGCCTTGCTGGAGCAGCATCCGCGGCCGGACAGGGCCACCATCTGCGAATGGATCAGCTCCAACGTGTGCCGCTGTACCGGTTATGCGCAAATCATTGCCGCGGTCGAGCAGGCTGGCGCGCGGCTCGCGGGGGAGGAGTCGACATGAAACCGCCAACCGTCGCTCCGGCACAACTTCGCGATAGACCCGCGGCAACGCCGCCGCTGAAGGTGGTCGGACACAGCCCCCCGCGCAAGGACGCGCTGGAGAAGGTCACCGGCCGGGCCGTGTATTCGACCGACATCGTGTTGCCGGGCATGCTGCATGCCAAGGTGCTGCGCAGTGCGCGCGCCCATGCGCGGATCGTGTCCATCGACGCCGCTGCCGCGCGCCAGGCGCCGGGGGTGCACGTGGTCGTCACCGGTGCCGATCTGCCAGCGCACATCATGCCGTTCTACGGCTACTTCATCAAGGACCAGCCCATCGTCGCGCTGGACAAGGTACGTTATATCGGCGATATCGTCTGCGCGGTAGCGGCCCAGACCGAGGCAGCGGCCATTGCAGCGCTGCGCCTGGTGCGGGTGCACTACGAGGACCTGCCAGTGGCCGCCAACATCGAACAGGCGCTGGCCGACGACGCCCGTGCCTTGTTCGACGACGCGCCGATGGGCGTGGTACCCGCCTACGGCGACGGCGCCAGCGCCCAGTTGCGTCCACGCAAGAACGTCTGTTACCAGTTCAACTACCGCACTGGCGACGCAGCGGCGTTCGCGCGCTGCGACCATGTGTTCGAAGACGAGTTTCGCTTTTCGCGGATGACGCATTACCACCTTGAACCCTTCGTCTCGGTGGCCGACGCGCGCGGCGACACCATGCAGGTGTGGGCGAGCTGCCAGAACCCGTTTCCACTGCGCAAGGAACTGGCGCGCATGTTCAAGTGGCCCGAAAACCGCATCACCGTGCAGGTGCCATTCGTCGGCGGCGGCTTCGGGGCCAAGAACAATGTGAAGACCGAGGCGGTCTCGGTGTTGCTGTCGATGCTGACCGGGCGGCCGGTACGGTTTTGCCTGACGATGGAAGAGGGATTCCTCACCAACACCCAGCATGCGGCCATTTTGCGGCTGAAGACCGGTGTGATGGCCGATGGCCGCCTGGTCGCGCGCCAGAGCGAGATCCTGCTCGACGCCGGCGCGTATTCCGATGGCAGCCCGCTGGTTGCCGAGAAGGCGGGTTACCGAATACCCGGGCCTTACCGCTGGGAACATATCGACACCGCCTGCCTGTGCGTGATGACCAATACCGCGCCCGCCGGCCCATTTCGCGGTTTCGGCGGCACCCAGACCAGTTGGGCGTCGGAGTCACAGATCGACATGATCGCGCGCCGCCTGGGCATCGATCCCTACGTTTTGCGCATGCGCAACCTGCTCCATCTCGGCGATCCCTTCGTGCCTGGCGAAAGCGGCATCGACAGCGACCTGCGCCAAGGCCTGGACGTGGTCTGCGAGGAGATTGGCTACCACCGGCGCACGCATGACCCGCGCAGCACGCTGCGACGTGGCATGGGCATCGCGATCGGTTTCAAGGACGGCGGTGGCGTCAACAAACCGGCGCAGGCACGGGTCAAGGTGTCCACCAGCGGAGACGTATTCTTGCAGTGTGGCACGGTCGAGATCGGCCAGGGTGCGCGTACCGCGTTGTCGCAGATTACCGCCGAGATCCTTGGCGTGCCGCTGGACAAGGTGGCCTACGCACCGATCAACACCGACTACCTGCCGTTCGACCAGGGAACCAATGCCAGCTCGGGCATCGCGGTGATGGGGCAGGCGGTGGAGCGCGCGGCCCGTGGTGTTCGTGACCAGGTGCTGGCGTTCGCTGCCAGTCAGCTGGGTGTCGAGGCCGGCGCACTGCAGCTCGGCAATGGTGTCGTGCTGCACGCAGGCAAGCCGCATCCACTGGCGCCGATGGTCATGCGCCACTATGGCGGGACCGGTTTCGAGTTCAGTGCCGACGGTTTCTTCAAGGCTGCCAGCGACCACCATGCGCCGCTGGAGGCTCCTTGCGTGTTCTGGGAAATCGCCTGGGGCGCGGCCGAAGTCGAAGTCGATACCGCCACCGGCCAGGTGAAGGTCGTCAAGCTCGTGGCCAGTGGCGACGCCGGCCGCGCCATCAACCCGGTCATGCTCAAGGGGCAGGAGGATGGCGCCGCCATCATGGGTTTGTCCCAGGCCCTTTTCGAACACATGATCTACGACGATCAGGGCCGCTTGCTCAATGCCGACCCGTTGACGTACCGTGTGCCGCTGGCCGAAGATCTTCCGCATGACTTTGTCACGATCACCCAGGAGCAGGGTCACGGCCCCGGCCCGTTCGGTGCCAAGGGTGCCGGCGAGGGCACCATCTTGCCAATCGCCAGCGCAGTGGCCAACGCCATTCACGACGCGGTAGGCGTGCGCATCACCTGTCTTCCGATCACCCCCGTCCGCGTTCTCGAAGCCTTGATCAACCAGCAAATCAACCAGGAGTCCGTCCCATGAACGATCGTCGCCTTTCATCGACCCGCCGCACCCTCTTGAAGGCCGGCGCCCTGATGCCCGCAGTCAGCCTGCCGGGCCTGGTGCGGGCCCAGTCCAATACGCTCAAGGTCGGCGTGATCCTGCCCTTGACCGGCGTGTTGGCCTTCCCCGGCCAGCAGACCCGCCATGGCGCTGAACTCGCGGTCAAGATGATGAAAGACCAGGGTATCAATATCGAGGCGACCTATATCGACACCGAGTCCAAGGCCGAGACTGGCCGGGTCGCTGCCGAGCGGCTGATCCGCGATGGCCACTCGGTGCTGATGGGCGCCTGGGATAGCGGTGCGACGATCTCCGCCGCACAGGCGGCCGAGGCCGCCAAGGTGCCTCTGATCGTCAACGTCGCCTCGGCGCCGCAGATCACCGAGCAGGGATTCACGATGGTGTTCCGCAATTTCACCAGCGCGGCGCAGTTGGTCACCAGCGCGGTACAGCGCATCAAGGAGTTGCCGCGCAGTGCCGGTTTTGCGCCCAAGACAGCGGTGGTGACCCACACCAGCGACACCTTTGGCCAGGCCATGCTCGGTGGTGTCAAAGCGTTGTGGGACAAGCTCGGCGTGGACATCAAGATCATCGATGTGATCAGCTATGACGTGCGTGCACGCGACCTGTCGGTGGAGATCGCCAAGGCCAAGGCCCTCAATCCGGACCTGCTGTGCCCGATCACCCGGGTCAACGACGCGATTCTGATCGTGCGCGAGATGGTCAAGCAAGACTTCAACCCGATGGCGATCGTCGGCCCTGGCTCGCCCGGCCCCTACGAAAAGGCGTTCACCGACGCGCTGGGCAAGTACGCCGATGACTACATCACCTGCGTGCCCTGGTACGACCCGAGCCGCGCCACCGCCAAGGCGGTGCTGCAGCGCTGGGCCAGGGAGTTCCCTGGCGAACGACTGGAATTGAATTCGGGCTTTGGCTGGGAGGGCATGCAGGTAGCCGCCGACGCGTTCAAGCGTGCCGGCTCGAACAAGCCGGCCGACCTGCATGCCGCGCTCAAGACAACAAAGATCGAGGAGCACCTGATGTTCGGTGGCCCGATCCAGTTCGACGAAAAGGGCCAGAACAACAACATCGGCGGGGCGATGCTGCAGATCGTCAAGGGCGAGCCGGTGCTGGTTGGCCCAGCGTCGATCGCGCAGGGCCAGCCCAAATTGCCGATGACCAAGTGGAAAGCGCGTGCATGATGCGCGCCGCGACCGCCGCCGCAACAGACCCCGCCCGGATGCCGGGCGATGCTTGAGTTCTACGGCAATGTCATCGTAGGCGGGTTGTTGCTGGGAGCGGTCTACGCGCTGCTGGCAACCGGGTTGAACGTGATCTTCGGCGTCATGCGCATGGTCAACTTTGCGCATGGCGAGATGGTCGTGGTCGGCATGTACGTCGGTTACGGTCTTTGGGCATGGACGGGCGCACCGGCGTTGGTCGCAGCCCCGGTGGCGGCCCTGTTGCTGTTCGCGATGGGGTATGTGTTCCAGCGTTTCGTCGCGAACCGTTTCGTCGAGGCACCGCAGCACATGCAGTTCATCCTGTATATCGCCATTGCGCTGATCATCACGGGTTTGCACGCGGTGTTTTTCGGGCCCGATCCTCGTGGTATCCAGAGCGCGGCCAGTTTCGAGGTCTACCAGCTCGGTTTGATCCGCCTTGACGTGGTGCGGACCCAGGCCGCCGTGGCGTCGCTCATGCTGATCGCGGCGCTGTGGGCCTGGTTCCGGTTTTCGCTCACCGGCAAGGCGATCCAGGCGGCGGCCGAAAACCGGGTCGGCGGCCAGGCGATCGGCATCCGGATTCCCCATCTGTTTGCACTCACTGCCGGCCTGGGTTTCGCCTGTGCCGGCGCGGCCGGTGCGCTGGTGGCGCCGATGTTCGACGTGCAGCCCTACCTGGGCGGCGAGTTCACGCTGGTGGCCTTCATCATCGTCATCGTCGGTGGCCTGGCCAGCCTGCCGGGCGCGTTGGTCGGCGGCTTGCTGATCGGCCTGGCCGAGGCCCTGGCTGCCACGGTCGTGGCGCCATCGATGAAGGCGCTGTTCAGTTATGGCTTGCTGGTGCTGGTGATCCTCTTGCGCCCCCAGGGGCTCTTTGGCAAGGTCGAGGCGTAGGCAGGGCCATGTTGGAAATGCGTTCTGCCCGCATGGCGGTGGTGTTGCTGGCCGTATTGTTCGCCGGCCCCTGGTTGCTCGACGACTTCATCTTGTCGGTATTGACCCTGGTGTTCCTGTTCGCGTCCGTCGGCCTGGCCTGGAACCTGATGATGGGGTACGCAGGGCAGTTGTCCCTGGGGCACGCGCTGCACTTCGGCGCCGGCGCCTATGCGATGGGTCTGCTGGTCACCAAGCTGGGCGTCTCTGCCTGGTTCGGCTTGCCGCTGTCGTTTGTCGTGGGTGCCCTGTTCGGTGCCCTGGTTGGCGCATTGGGATTTCGTTTTGCGGTGCGCGGTGTGTATTTCGCGCTGCTGACGATCGCCTTTGCGGAGCTGGCCCGTATCCTGGTGGAGCACTGGGCCTTTGCCGGCGGTAACGGCGGCCTGTTCCTGCCGGCGCTGACACCCGACAACCAGCCCCTGCTGAGCCTGCGCGGGGGTGCCGGGTTCTTCTACCATGCGCTGCTGGTCACCCTGGCCGTCATCTGGCTGGCCTGCGCCTTGCTGGTGCGCGGGCGCATTGGCTACTACTGGCGCGCCGTGCGCGAGGACGAAGACGCCGCGCGCGCCATCGGGGTGCCGGCCACCCGGGTGAAGGTGCTGGCAGCCGCGCTCAGCGCCGGATTCACCGGCGTCTGCGGCGCCTGGTATACGCTGATCCAGGGCAGCCTGTTTCCGGACAGCGTGCTGGGCATGCGCATGAGCATCGATCTGATCGTCGCGCCGATTGTTGGCGGCCTGGGTACCTTGTTCGGCCCCATCCTGGGTGCGATCGTGATCCAGCCGCTCAATGAATTGTCCAAGGACTTTGCGCAGGAATTCTCGATCAGCGGGCTCAAGCTCATCGTCTACGGTGCCGTGCTGCTGGTGATCGTGTTGTTCGCACCGCATGGCATCTGGCCGCCGCTGGCGCGTTGGCTGCGGATCGGGAGGCGCAAGTGAGCTTGTTGGAGGTGCGCGGTCTGACCAAGGTTTATTCCGGCCTCACGGCGGTCGGTGCGGTGGATTTCTCGGTGCAAGAGGGCTCGATCACGGCCTTGATCGGCCCCAATGGCGCCGGCAAGACCACCTGCTTCAACCTGATCGCGGGGGCCACCCGCTGCACCGCGGGACAGGTCCTGTTCGACGGCCAGGACATCACCGGCCAGACGCCCGAGCAAGCCTGCGAACGTGGCATCGCCCGCACCTTCCAGATCGTGCGCCCGCTCGCGGGCATGAGTGTGCTGGAGAACGTCGTGGTCGGCGCCTTGCTGCGCGAGCATTCGGTTGCCACGGCCGAACGCCAGGCCATGGCCGTGCTCGAGCGCATCGGTCTGGGTGCCAAGGCGCATGCCAGTGCATCGGCATTGGCCCTGCCCGAGCGCAAGCTGCTCGAACTGGCCAAGGCGCTGGCGACCCGTCCGCGCCTGCTGATGCTCGACGAGGTGATGGCCGGCCTGCGGCCGACGGAAGCAGATGGTATCGCCCAGGTGCTGCGCGATCTCAATGGCGAGGGCCTGACCATCGTGCTGATCGAACACGTGATGCGTGTCGTGATGGCGGTGGCGCAGACCATCGTCGTGCTGCACCACGGGGAAAAGATCGCCGAAGGCGAACCCGGGCAGATCGCCCACAACCCGAAGGTGATCGAATGTTATTTCGGTGGCGGCGCGGCGCACCTGGCGGTGAAGGCTGCACGATGACGACCAGCAGCACGATGACACCGCTGTTGCAGGTGCGCGCTCTGGAATCCGGCTACGCCGGCATGCGCGTGCTCGACGGCATCGACCTGGAGGTTCGCCGGGGCGAGACCGTGGCCGTGGTGGGCGGCAACGGTGCCGGCAAGACGACGCTGATCCGCACCATCACCGGCATGATCAAGGCCACGGCCGGCAGCGTGCAGTTCGACGGTGTGTCCCTGCTGGGACAAAGTACCGACCGGATCTGCGAGCGCGGGCTGATCCAGGTTCCCGAAGGCCGACAGATCTTTGCCAGCCAGAGTGTGGAGAGCAATCTGCGGCTGGGCGCCATCTTGCGCCGATCCCGTGGCCACGAGGCGCGCACGATGGCGCGTGTCTACGAGATGTTCCCGCGCCTGGCCGAGCGCAGGCGCCAGCTCGCGGGCACCTTGTCTGGTGGCGAGCAACAGATGCTGGCCATTGGCCGCGCATTGATGGCGCAGCCGGTGATGCTGATGCTCGACGAACCGTCGCTGGGGCTGGCGCCCATCGTGGTGGAGCAGATGTTCCGGACCGTGACCTTGCTCGCCTCCGAGGGCATGAGTATCTTGCTGGTGGAACAAAATGTGGCCGAGTCGCTGCGCCTGTGCCAGCGCGCTTATGTGTTGGAGAATGGTGCTGTCGCCCTCAGCGGCGACGGCGCGGACCTGCTGAACGACGACCGCGTCAGGCAGGCTTACCTGGGGCTGTGAACATCGCCCCGAACCAAGGAGAGAGGTGGAACATGCGACAGCAAATCGACACCGGGCTACCCTCGCTGGGACAGCCTTTCAGCTGGGCCATTGCCGACGGACAGATGGTCTACACCTCGCACGGGCCGGTCACGGCCGAGGGCAAGATCCTGCAGGGCGACATCACCGCGCAGACGCGGCTCACCCTGCAAAACCTGCGCACGGCGATGGAGGCCGCCGGCGGATCGATGGACGACGTGCTCCAGGTGCAGCTATACCTGCTGGACGTGGCCGACATGAAGCCGTTCGACGCGGTCTACGCCGAGGTGTTTCGAGCGCCGTACCCGAGCCGTTCGACCGCGGTGGTGGCAGCGCTGGTAGCGCCGGGCATGCGCGTCGAGCTGTTGGCCACGGCCCGTATACCGTCGCGCAAAGCCTGAAGAGGCCGTGGCGATGCCGACGCAAACCACTTCACGTGGCCGCATCCTCCTGGTGGGCGCAACCGGCCTGGTCGGGCGGGCGGTGCACGCCTTGCTGGCACCGCGTTATGAAGTGGTCACCGCCGGTCCGGATGGCTGCGAACGCTTCCTGGACCTGGAAGACACCGCCAGCATCGTTGCCGCCGTCGCCGATCCGGGCGAAGGCGGCTGGGCTGCAGTTGCCTGCGCCGCCGGCCTGGGCCGGTTCGCACCGCTGCACACGATCATGCCGGCGCCGATGGCGCAGTCGATCTATGGCCAGGGCTTGAACAACAAGCTGCTCGGGCAGGTCAACCTGGCGCTGGCGGCGCGCGACCATCTGCGTGACGGCGGATCGGTGACGCTGGTGACCGGCATCGCCACCGCGCACACGATTCCCGGTGCCTCCGGCTTCACGATGGCCAATGCCGCGATCGAAGCTTTTGCGCGCGCCGCTGCCATCGAGATGCCGCGCGGCGTCCGCATCAACGTCGTCAGCCCCGGTGTGCTCGCCGAATCCCCGCCGCCGGTGTTCGAGTTGTTCGCCGGTTTCGAGCCAGTACCTGCCGCGCGCGTGGCCAAGGCCTATTTGCGCAGCATCGAAGGCGGGCAGACCGGACAGGTTTTCACCGTCTGGTGATCAACGCGCGGCAAGCGGCCCATGGTTCAGCAAACCGGCCAGCGCGGATCGCCTCCCACGCCGGATCGACGTGGTGACGGCCAGAACCCAGGCGGGGTGAAGCCGTCGGTGGAAACGGGTCAGCGCAGGCCCGCAGCACCGCACATGGCGGCGGTGATCATGGCGGCGGGAAGTGGCACCCGGCTGGGAGGAACAGCCAAAGCCTTGATCCGGATTGACGGTGTGCCACTGGTGCGGCGTCAGATCGATGCGCTGCATGTTGCCGGCATCACCGACATCCTGGTCGTCACCGGTGACCATCATGGCGCGATCGCGCAGGTGCTCGCGCCGACCGGCGTGCGGCTGGTGCACAACGCGGATGTCGCGGGTGGGCAGGGCATGTCGGTACGGCTGGGCCTGCAGGCGGTGGACACGCAGGCAGACGCGGTCATGGTCGTGTTGTGCGACCAGCCGCTGCTGACACCAGCCGACCTGGCGGACCTGGTCGACGCCTGGTCGGACCATCGCGGCGGCGACCACGATTTTGTCGTGCCCTGGGTCGCCGGCGAGCGGCGCGGCAACCCGGTGCTTGCGTCACGGCGTGCCGTGCAGGCGATCCTGGCCAGCGACCGGTATCAGGCCTTGCGCGACTACATGGACGCGCATCCGGAGTCCATCGTGCGCATGGATACGGTGAACGACCACTACATCGTCGATATCGACCGCGCGCAGGATCTGGTGCAGGTGGCGGACCGGCTGGGCTGTGAAGTCACGCTGCCGACGGCGGTCGACCCCAGGACATGACTGCAGTACGAGCGTTCCAAGCCATGGTGCAACTGCGCGCCGAGGATCGGGTTCGTCGCTCGCGAAGCGCCAGGCGCCGCGCATGCCGCACCACCGTGACGCCGGCCCGCGCCTGCCGGGTCGAGGGCATCACCAGCACGCAGTCGTCATAGGGTGTCACCACCGGTATCC
>CAZADK010000026.1:0-15740 GCA_964483855.1 uncultured Rhodoferax sp. | reverse complement strand
CGCCGCGTCCTCGCCCAATGACGCTGTCGGACGCAGCAAGATGTGACTGGCACGCGTCTGTTGTACCGAACTGGCCAGCGCCCCCGCCACACGTTTGTCGATCACCTTGAGAACATGAACGCCCGCACCGGAGCGCACCGTGGTCATCGTTCCCGGCTCCAGCGAACGGACCGCATCGATGAAAAGTTCTGGATACCGATCGACCGACCGCATGCCGAACAATCCGCCCTCGATGGCATCCGGTGCCTTGGACAAGGCACGCGCCAATGCAGAAAAGTCCTCGCCCGCGCGCACCCGCGCCATGATCTGCTCCGCCTGCGCCCGCGCCGCGGATATCTGGTCTGCACTGGCGGACTCCGGCAGCTCCAACAGGATATGCGCGATATTCACCTCGGCCAGCGTATTGGCGCTGTTGCGCTGCTGGTCCAGCAGATACTGGTCGATCTCGAGCTCCGAGACCCGGACCCGCTGGGCCACCTCGCGCTCACGCACCCGCGACAACAGCATCTGGTCCCGCAGCGTGCCGCGGAACTGGCTGCGTGAGACTCCATCCGCGGCCAACCGTCGGTGCAATTCCTCGATATCCACCTGGTTCTGGCGCGCCACGGTCTGCACCGCCTCGTCGAGGGCAAAGTCCTCGATCTTCAGGCCGACCTCCCGGGCGTACTGGATCTGGCTGCGCTCGGTGATCAGCCGTTCCAGGGCTTGCTCGGCCAGCACAGCCGGTGGCGGCATCGTTGCCTGTTGTTGCACCAGCTCCTGCGCCAGACGCTGCATATCCTGGCGCACCTGCAAATTGGTAATCGGCTCGTTATTGACAATGGCCACGATGTAGTCGGACGCACGTTGTGCGCTCGACTCGCCGGCGGCGGCTCCTCCCGCAATGCCGGGCAGGCGGATGCCCTGCGCCTGTGCCGACAGCACACTGCAACCCAGAAGGCAGGCCATGAAGATGCGTGAAAGGCGAACTGTCATCGTGATCAATCGTAATTGCTGTAGCGGCTCGGGCTGGTACTGGTCTCTCGCAGGAACTGGTAGCGCGGGATGCTGCGCTTGAGTGTCTCCAGCGGATTGGAGCCCAGGCGAGAGAAGCCGACGAACTCCAGCTGGAACAGAATGCGGTTGTTGGCGCTTGATGCCCCGGTCTGCAGCCGATCAAGCACGACGCGACCGAGCCAGCAACCGCCGTCATATTCGAACCCCAGCACCGAGTCCACCAGCTTGCCATCACGCAGGCTGAAGTTCATCCGACCCACGGCATACCAGCGTCCGGCCCCCTGGCCCTGGCCCGCTCCGAGATCCTGGCCGCGGTCGCCCCACAGGTCGTTGATCGGCCACTGCCAGGCGACATCCAGTTGCTCGCTGGAGCCGCGCTGCAACCGGTATGCCGCGCTGATGACACGGTAGTTGCCTGGACTGTAACGCCCGCCGAAGGTCGAGCGAACCGACCGCCGGGTATCCGGGTCGAACTGCACGGTCGAATCGAAGGACCAGCGTGGATCGAGGTTCAGGGTCGTACCGACCAGCACGTCGCTGAATCCCTTGGCTACCGCTACGCCTGAAGGCAACGTGACGCGCTGCTCATTGAACCGCAGGCGCTGCGCTATGCCGAACCGCGCCGCCTCGCCACCCGTGGCGGGATCGAGCAAACGCGTCGACACTCCGAGCGTCAGCAGATTGCTGTCCGAGATGCGATCCTGGCCCACGAAGGCATTGTCGGTGTAGATGGTGGCGAAATTGAAATCGTTGATACCGCTGTCATAGTTGGGCAAGGCACTCTGGTCACGATAGGGCGTGTACACATAAAAGGCACGCGGCTCCAGCGTCTGACGGAAAGCGCGCCCGAACAGGCTGGCATCGCGCTCGAACACCAGGCCGCTGTCGACGCTGAACGTGGGAAGAGTCCGAGTCGCCGTGGTCCTGCCGTTGGCCAGTGCGCCATCGAACTGATAGTTGGTTGCGTGCCAGCGCAATTTCGGCGTGACGTACCCATATGACGACACCCACGGGCGCGATACCTCAAGTTGCGAGAACATCCGTCGCGCATTGGGTTGCCCCGTCAACAACCGATCCGACTCGAACTGCGTCGCGTCGGCATCAACCGAGAAGTCGAACCCACTGACGTTCAGCCGTGCATATCGCATGGCAAGTTGCGGCAGCCGGTCGTATGGTGGTGTTATCGGGGAGTTCACGTCCTGCAGCGTCTGCCACTTGAGCACGCGCAGGCTCGTCGAGAAATTTCCGCTTGCCCAGGACAGGCCCAGATCGTTGGGCAGCAGGCGTTGCGTCAGGCCGGGACTGGCCCGGGTGAAGTCGCGCCAGTAGTCATCATCGCTGACCCGGTTGAGCGACAGCGCGACGCCGATAGGGCCAACCGAGCGCAAGCCGCTATCGACCGTTCCGCCATGGGCCAGCGAATAACCCCAACGGCTCATGTCGCGCAACTTGTCGCCCGGCATGTAGTTGAGCTTGGCTTCACCGCGGTAGGCCGTCTCGAGGTAGCGCAATTCCGCGCCCAGATCGACACCGCGCTTGCTCATGACCGACGGTATCAAGGATGCGTCACGGTTCGGCGCGATGTTCCAGTAATAGGGCACCGTCACCTCGACACCGTTGACGTTGTCGATACCGAACGTGGGCGGCAACACGCCGGACTTGCGCTGGTTGCTCAGCGGAAAGGTGAAGGCGGGCACCGGCAACAGCGGCACGCCCTTGAAACTCAACACCGCCGACTCCGCCTTGCCGACGTCTTCTTCGTTGTCGATGCTGATGCTGGCAGCCCGGATGATCCAGTCCGGCATCCAGCTCGGGCCAGGTTGGCGCCGGCAGGTGGTGTAGCTGGCATTTCGCACCACCGCACGTTGCTCGTCGATGAAGTCGACGCGCTCGGCCTCGCCATGCCCCTGGTTCTTCAACAGCTGGTAGCGCGGATTGCGAAAGAAACCCTCGAACGACTCGACCTTGAGCTGGAGCTCAGGTCCTTCATACACATCGCCCGCACGGTTGATGGAGACATTGCCGCGCGCCGTTGCCAGGTCTTCAGGTTGGTAATACTCGAGCCGGTCGGCGCGGATCACGAGATCGCCGCGCCGCAATTGCGCACGCCCTTCGACGGCTGTCTCCAGGTCGCTGCGCGAGGACATGCGCTCGCCGGTGATGAACGTCGGTTGCGCATTCCGGTCGGCCGGCGGTATGACTTCGCGCAGCATCCGGCTGCTTTTGAGCTGCAACGACGACAAGTCTGGCTGCGCCTGCGCCCATGCGGTTGGCAGAGCCAGACAGGCGCTGGCGGCAACCGCCAGCGCCTGCCAAAGCAACCAGCCACGTGCCGATCCGATGGACCCGTTTTCGGTGACAGACAACTTTCGGCGCATCGGGTGATCGGGCAGGGGAGGCGGGCGGTAGCGGGTACGGACAATCGGGCCAAGCCGGCAAAGGGCGACTTTGTAGAATGGATTATCCATGAGCGATACCGCATCCTCTGCCAGCCAACCCGACCCGGCATCCAGACCCGATGCCTCGGCTGCGGTCACATGGGTCGACCCGCAACGGCATGCAGCGTTCATGCACTGGCTCGGGCAGATCGGGCACGGCCTCGACCCCGCAAGCGTGCGCCTGGCCTCGGCAGACGCGAGCTTCCGGCGTTACCTGCGGATCGACAGCGCTGACGGCACTCGCATCATCATGGACGCGCCGCCCGACAAGGAAAACTGCGAGCCCTTTGTCCGGGTCGCTGAACTGATGGCCGGCGCCGGCCTGCGGGTGCCGCAGGTGCTGGCCTGGGATCGCACGCAGGGCTTTCTGCTACTCAGCGATCTGGGCCGCCAGACCATGATGCAGGCCATCGATCGGGACAACGCACAGGCCAACCTGGCGCTGTACCTGCAAGCGGTAGACGCGTTGGTCACCTGGCAACGCGCGTCCCGACCGGGCGTGTTACCGCCCTATGACGAAGCCCTGCTGCAGCGCGAACTGGGCCTGTTCCCGCAGTGGTATCTGCAGCAGCATCGGTCCGTCAAGCCGGACGCGCGCATGCAGGAGACACTGGCGACCACGTTTGCGCGGATCGTGCGCGAAAACCTGGGCTGGCCCAGCGTCTACGTGCATCGGGATTTCATGCCACGCAACCTGATGATGCCTACGCCCTGCGGCAGCCAGACGGTTGCGGCACTGGGCGTGCTCGACTTCCAGGATGCGGTGTTCGGGCCTGTCACCTACGACATTGCCAGCCTGATGCGTGACGCCTTCCTGAGTTGGGACGAGGAGTTCGTGCTCGACGTGACCATTCGTTACTGGGAAAAGGCCCGCGCCGCCGGGCTTCCGGTCGGGTCGGACTTCGGTGCGTTCTACCGTGGTGTCGAATGGATGGGCTTGCAGCGTCATCTCAAGGTAGCCGGCATCTTCTCCCGGCTGACGCTGCGCGACGGCAAGCCGCAGTATCTCGCCGACACCCCGCGTTTCATCCAGTACATCCGCGCCACCTCAGCGCGTTACCGTGAACTCAAGCCGCTGCTGCGCCTGGTCGACCAGGTCGAGGGGATCGAAGAGCGCGGTGGTTTTGCCTACGGCCGGATGTAACGTGCGCCGCTTGCGCACACACTGAACGCCATGCCGGGCGGACCCCGCTTTCATTGCCCCGCGCCGCTGGCCACTGGCATGACGCTGGACCTGCCGGCAGCCGCCGCGCGCCACGCGCAGGTCCTGCGACTGCAGCCAGGCTCGGCCATCACCCTGTTCGGCCATCAGGGCGCAGCGGTGCAAGGCGGGGAATTCGCTGCCACCGTGACTGCGATGGGACGCCAGACGGTACGAGTGCAGGTCGGGCCGCATGACCCGGTGGAGCGCGAGACACCACGCCGCCTGCATCTGGCGATCGGCATTCCAGCCAACGAACGCATGGACTGGCTGGTCGAGAAAGCCACCGAACTCGGCGCAGCAAGCATACAGCCGCTGATGACCGAACGCAGCGTGGTGCGACTGGACGCGCAACGCAGCCTGAAGAAGTTGTCGCACTGGAACAGCATCGCGATCGCCGGCTGCGAGCAATGCGGCCGCAACCGTCTGGCGCAGATATACGCGCCGCTGACACTGGCGCAGTGGTTGCGGCGCTCGCTTGCGCCATCGGGAGCCGCCCACGCGACGTTGATCCTGTCGCTGCAGCCTGGCGCCGCGCCGTTGGTGCAGTGGCGCACGGGCCCGGGCACAATGGCGAGCGACATCGTGTTCCTGTGCGGCCCCGAAGGCGGCCTGAGCGCTGCAGAGGAATCACAGGCCCTCGCCGCCGGCCACGTGCCGGTGTCGCTGGGCGCGCGCATCTTGCGGTCGGAAACCGCCGCCCTGGCAGCTCTTACACTGCTGGCATGAACCGTAACCTCACGCTGCTGGCGGCATGCCAGGCCCTGTTGATGACGAACAACATCATCTTCATCGCCATCAATGGGCTGATCGGCTTGAGCCTGGCGCCGCTGGGATGGATGGCCACGCTGCCGGTGATGGCCTACGTGGTGGGCGGCGCCTTGAGCACACCGGTGGTTGCCCGCACCCAGAGCGCCTGGGGCCGCCAGGTGTCATTCCAGATCGGCCTGGTGGTGGCGCTGGTGTCCGCACTGGCATGCGCCTATGCGGTGCTCGCGCACAGTTTCTGGTTGCTGGTGGCAGCCACCATCGTGGCCGGTTATTACAACGCCAATGGCCAGTTGTACCGGTTCGCGGCGGCCGAACTGGCCGAGCCGAGTTACCGTGAGAAGGCGATCTCGATGGTGCTGGCCGGCGGGCTGATCGGGGCCGTGATCGGACCAAATATCGCAACCAGGACCCGCACGCTGACGGAAACACCGTTCGTCGGCGCCTACCTGGCCCTGGCCGTCGTGGCCGTGATCTCGATGGTGTTGATGGCGAGCATGCGGTTCCCGCCGGTGCCGCCGAAGGTTGCCGGCGACCCCAAGGGTCGATCGCTGGGCCAGATCATGCGCCAGCCGATTTTCATCGTGTCGACGCTGGGCGCCGCGCTGGGTTACGGTGTCATGAACCTGCTGATGGCTGCCACGCCGCTGGCGATGCAGATATGCGAACTGCCGTTCGAAGACACGGCCTTCGTGTTGCAGTGGCATGTCATCGGCATGTTCGCCCCCGGGTTTTTCACCGGCCACCTGATTCGCCGTTTCGGCACGCTACAGATCATGGCGGTCGGTGTCGCGCTCAACGTGGTCTGCATCTTGATCGCCCTGTCTGGCGTCGAGTTGCACCAGTTCACGATCGCGCTGTTCCTGCTGGGCGTCGGCTGGAACTTTCTGTTTACCGGCAGCACCACGTTATCGCTCAAGTCTTACCGCCCGGAGGAAAAGGACCGGGCGCAGGCTGCGATCAACTTCTGCGTGTTCGCGGTGATGGCGGTGACCTCGTTCGCCTCCGGCGCGCTGGTCACGACCCAGGGCTGGCGGCTGCTGAACCTGGGTTCACTGGTTCCGGTCGCACTGACTGCCGCAGCCTTGGGCTGGCTGGCGTGGCGCGTCGCAAACCGCCGCGAACCGCCGTTGTAGGCGCATTGTTGTCCGCCAGCGTCGCGCGAGACCGCCGCTGGAAACACGGGATCGTATCGCGCTGGTTGCTCGCCTGGTGCTGATCTGGCGGGGTTGGACGCCGGCTCAGAAGCGGGTGTCCAGCCAGGACTGCAGCTGCGCGAAAACCTGTTCGTTATCCGGCGCAGCCTCGTTGAATATCTCGTGGTACAGCGGCTCGAAGCAACGCGCCGATACCATGGCCTTCGGCGCTGCGGCGGCAAAGGCCCGGCTGCCGGCCGGATTCACCAGTTTGTCAGCACCCGCATACAGCAACAGCGTCGGCAGGCTCCACCGAGGTGCGGCGGCAATCACCGCCGGCCCATTCTCGGCAATGAACCGCGCCAGCCGCGCGCAGACCCGGTCGTGCACCAGGGGATCGGCCTTGTAGCGCGCCACGACCGCTGGATCGTGCGAGAGGTAGTTGGCGTCAAGGCCGTTGCCGACCCGCAGGTTGGGGGCAATCCTCGGCAAAACGGCCAGCAGCAGCTTCTGCACAACGCTCAGCCCGGGGTCCAGCGCTGGAGATGACAAAACCAGCGCTTCGACCTTGCGCAACTGCAGGGCCACGAATCGCGCTGCCACCAGTCCACCCATGCTGTGTCCAAACACGATCAGCGGGGTGGAAGCATGCATGCGGGCGCGCGATTCGTCGACCACTTCGGCCAGATCCTGCAACAGGCGATCGTCTGCGGGCAGGGCGCCGCGCTGGCCCATGGACTCGCCGTGCCCGTACTGGTCGTAGGCACGCACCGCGAAACCCCAGTCGTTCAGCCGCCCGGCTAGAGGGTCATAACGCCACGCATGTTCACCCAGTCCGTGAACGATCAGCACCACACCGCGCACCGGTCCCTTTTTCAGCGGCCAGTCCAGCACCACCAGATTGGTGCCGTCACGCGCCGTCAGCGGGCTGAGGTTGGTGTCAGCCAAGACGTGGCTCCCACACGGGCACCGATGGCCGGAACAGAAGCACGGCTTTCAAGCCGTGGGTCAGCTGAGTGAAAGGCCTGCGCGCCGCAGTCACGGCAGGCTGACGATGACCCGGGCCACGGCGGCCGTGAGTTTCTTGGCAAACGGCACATGCAGGAACTCGTTCGGCCCGTGCGCATTGCTTTTGGGGCCAAGCACGCCGCAGACCATCATTTGCGCCTGCGGGAAACCGCGCTCGAGCATGTTCATCAGCGGGATCGTGCCGCCCTGCCCGATATACCCGCACGGCGCATCGAAATGCGCATTCGATGCCGCGTTGAGCGCCTGCTCGAACCAGGGCGACATCGTGGGTGCGTTCCAGCCGGTGGCGCCACCGTTGCTCTCGAAGGTGACCCGCGCCTGGTAAGGCGCGTTGTCTTCCAGCAAGGCCTTCATGTGCTGCACCGCCTGCGCGGCGTCGATCAGCGGCGGCAGGCGCAGACTGAGCTTGAAGGCGGTATAGGGACGCAACACGTTGCCCGCGTTCTCCAGCGAGGGGAAACCTTCGGCCCCGGTAACGCTCAGCGTCGGGGTCCAGGTCCGGTTGATCAGGGCCTGCACCGGATCGGTGGTGGTGGGCAGCACGAAGGTGCGCGCACCCTCGCAGTCGTAATGCGCCCAGGGGAAACGCCGCGTGACTTCATCGCCCAGGATGGCCGCGGTGGCCCGGGCCTGGGCCAACCGGTCCGGCGGCATCTCGCAATGGAAACTGGCCGGCAACAGACGGCCGGTGGCGCTGTCCTCGAGACGGTCGAGCACCTGGCGCATGATGCGAAAACTCGAAGGCACCAGGCCGGACGCGTCGCCGGAGTGAATGCCTTCGGTCAGCACCTCGACCTTGAGCGTACCGCTGGCCATGCCACGCAGACTGGTCGTCAACCACAACTGGTCATAGTTGCCGGCGCCCGAATCCAGGCACACCACCAAGGCGACCTCGCCGAGCCGTGTTCGCAAGGCGTCGATATACGGCAACAAGTCGTAGGAGCCGCTTTCCTCGCAGGTCTCGATCAGGCCCACGATACGCGGATGGGGCAGGCCCTGGGCCTTGAGCGCCTGTACCGCTGCGACGCTTGCGTACACGGCGTAACCATCGTCGGCACCGCCGCGCCCATACAGCTTGCCATCTTCGTATTTTGGCGTCCACGGGCCAAGGTCGTTGCGCCAGCCAGTGAACTCGGGCTGCTTATCCAGGTGGCCGTACATCAACACGGTCTGGCTGGAGTCAGCCCGCGTGGCGTCGAGTTCGAAGAACAACACCGGTGTGCGGCCGTCGATCCGAACGATCTCCAGGCGCAGGCCGTCGACCTTCTGCGCCTCGACCCAGGCCGCGGCCGAACGCAGCACCGTCTCGATATGGCCGTGCTCGGCCCAGGCCGCGTCGAAGCCGGGTGACTTGGCCGGTACGGCGATGTAGTCCCGCAACTGGGCCAGAATGTCGTTGTCCCATTGTGCGCTGGCGTGTTCCAGTGCCTGGGCATCGTTGAGTGTTGCGCGCGGCATTTCCCGGTGCAGGGGTGCATTCATGGAAGTTCCTTGAGGAGTTTCCACCATCGTATCAATTCCCGGCACGCAGCGGGCCGGTCATGGTGAAGGCTACAACCGGTAGACCCTGCGCGCGACCGCGTCCAGCACCTGCTGCCGCTGCTGCTGCGACAGCATGCCGGTTGCTGCCGAATGCCAGGCAGCATAGTCCCCGGCACGCTCGAGCACCGGCCAGTCGCTGCCCCACATCACCCGCTCGGCGCCAAAACAGTCGAGCACATGCTGCATGCTCGGCGCCAGCGCGGACACCGGCGCCTGCGCTGCGGCCTCGTTCCACAATCCAGACCACTTGCACACCACCTGGGGCGCCAAGGCGAGCGCCGCCATATCATCGGCCCAGGGCTGCCAATGCGCCGACGCGATATCCGGCTTGGCGCCGTGATCGACAACGATGCGCAGCGCCGGATGACGCTGCGCCAGCGCCCGGATCCGCGGCAGGTGCACCGGCTTGACCAGTGCGTCGAATGCCAAATCGCAGGCCAGCATGGCCTTGAACGCCGGCGCCAGCGCACCCTGCAAGACCCAGTCGGGGTCCGGCAGGTCCTGCAGCATCGGGCGCAAGGCCTTGAGTTTGGGATGCGCCGCCAGTGCGGTGATCCGCGCGGGTGCATCGGGCGTCACCATGTCCACCCATCCGACGACACCCAGCACATCGGGTGCGTGTTCGGCCTGCTGCAACAGGAAGCGGGTCTCTGCCTCGGTCGGCGCAGCTTGCACCACCACGCCTGCGGTGACGCCGCAAGGCGCGCTGACACCGCGCCAGTCGTCCAGCGATATATCGCGGTGAATCGAGCCCATGGCCGGCGTCAGCCAGCCATAGTCGTCCCGTGACAGCTGCCAGATGTGGAAATGGGCGTCGATCATGCGCGGACCAGCACGGGCAATGGCGTCGCCTCCGGCACCAGGCGGGCGACCCGCAGTTCCTGCCAGAAGGCGTCAGGCACGGCGTGACCCATCATCAAGACACCATCGTCCCATTGCGACCGGTCCTGTGCCCCCAGCAACACGATCTCGACCGCCGGATGGGCCAGTGGAAACTGCAGCGCTGCCGCGCGCAGCGGAACCCGATGCCGCGCGCAGATGTCCTCCACTGCCCCGACCCGGTCGACCCAGTGCTGCGGCGCCTGGGCGTAATTGAAGCGCAGTGGCGCGCCGCTAACGCCACGCACACCAGTAGCCAGGATGCCAGAATTAAATACACCACCCAGGGCGATACGCACTCCCCTTCGCTCGCACAAAGGCAACAACTCGGCCAGCGCGGCATGGTCCACCAGGCTGTAGCGCCCAGCCAGCAACAGACAGTCCAGCTCAGCCTGGCGTAACACATCGAGGCACACCTGCACATGGTTGACGCCCAGCCCGACATGGCGCAATAGGCCTTCGCGCTGCATCCGGCGCAACTCCGGCAGGGCCTCGCCGACGACCTGGCGCAACACGCGAGGATATTCCTGGCCATGCACGCCGGCGTCGCAGTCATGCACGTAGACCGCGTCCAACCCGGCAAGTCCCAGGCGTTGCAGGCTGTCCTCGACACCGCGGCGAACGCCACGCGCCGAGTAATCCCATGCCTGCACGAACGGCAACACATCGACATAACCGTTCTGATCACGAGCCGCCGCTGCATCGGGCAGCAGCAGGCGTCCCACCTTGGAGGACAGGGTGAAGGTCGCGCGGTCGCAGCCGCGCAAGGCCTGACCCAGCCGGTGCTCGCTCAGTCCGTTACCGTAATGCGGCGCGGTATCGAAACTGCGGCAGCCCGAGTCCCAGGCCGCGCGCACCAATGCCAGCGCCGCGCCGTCGTCGATGGCGGCGAACAGGTTGCCCAGCGGAGCGCCGCCCAGGCCCAGGCGCAGGCTATTGGTCATCGCAGCGTACATCATCGCTTCGGTGTGGCCAGAGCGCTCGCCACGGCCGGCGCCGAGCGATGGTTTCGTCGCAACAGAATGCGATTGACGATACGCATGATCCATCTCCTCGGTTGCGACTCCGATCGGGCCGCTGGGTGTTGGCAAAGCAAGGATGCCAGCACTGACATGTTAGCCGGTCTATCCGCGGATTCGCGAATCGGCGGGCGGCGGGCGGCGGTCGCGGCGTGGTACCCGCCATCCTTCAGTGACGCCCCAGCAAGAACGCGTCCAGGGCCTCCCGGGTCGGCGCCCCGCGAATGCCATCGGCCTGCGTGCACTTGAGCGCAGCCGCCGCGCTGGCAAACGTGCAGGCGTCGCCCGGCTGCATGCCACGGGCCAGCGCCAATGTCAACGCGCCGTGAAACACATCGCCGGCGCCGGTGGTGTCGACGGCCTGGACCAGAAACGGCGAGACACGGTGCAAGCGGCCGTCGGACACCAGCATCATGCCCTGCGCACCCAGAGTGACTGCAGCGCAGCTGGCGCCAAGGTAGATCGCCCGCAACAAGGCCTCCTCCTGCGCAACCGGACCGGACCAGACCGCCAGCCCAGCCTCGGAGAACACGACCCAGCGCGCCAGCGGCACCAAGGCCGCAAGATCCTGCTGCGGCGCGATATCCGCATCGAATACCGACAACCGGCCATGGGCACGTGCCCACAACAAGGCGGCCCTGGCGCCGGCCGGCCAGCGCGGGTCGACCAGTACCGCGTCGCAGCCATCGAACACGGTGTCATCGGGCAGTTGCGCGTTGGCCAGCGCGTTTCCCCGGTGATTGAAGATATGGCGTTCCCCATGCCGGTCGACGATGATGGCCGACGCCGACGTATGCGTGTCCGGCACCACCTGCAGGTGGGTCAGGTCGATGCCTTCGGCAGCGAGCTGTCGGCGCACCATGCGCCCGGCATCGTCCGGGCCGATCGCGCCAACGAACCGCACCCGGGCACCGAGCCGGGCGCACGCCAGCGCGGCATTGGCTGCCATCCCGCCACCGACGCTTCTATACCGGTGTGCCGGCGTCTTCGTGGCCCGCTCGGGAAAGTGGTCGATCTGGAACACATGATCGATCGCGCAATGGCCGACACAGGCGATCAAGGGTTGGGTTTGCGGCTTTTCAGTTGGCATGTGCAGCGACATGTTGCAAGGATGACAAGGCGTCAGAACGTGAGCCCTCAGGTGGGCACCAGCATGTCCGACAACAAGGTGGCGATGCCCAGGAAGGAGAAAAAGCCGACGATATCGGTGACCGTGGTCAGGATGATCGACGACGACTGCGCCGGGTCCTGTCCGAGCCGGCGCAGCGTGATCGGCACCAGCGCGCCGGCAAAACCCGCTGCCACCATCGAAATGATCATGGCGCAGACGATCACCAGCACCAGGCCCGTCGAACGGCTCCAGGCATATACCCCGATGGCCGTTGTCGCGGCAATGGCGATTCCGTTCGTGAAGCCTACGCTGACCTCCTTGAGCACGACCCTGGGCCAGTGGCGCAGGCTGATCTCGCGCAGCGCCAGGCCACGCATCGTGACCGCGAGAGCCTGCGCTCCGGCGTTGCCCGATTGCCCGGCCACGACCGGCAACAACACGGCCAGCGCGGTGAACCTGGCGATCGTGTCCTCGAACAGGCCGACCACCGCTGCGGCGAGGAATGCCGTGAGCAGGTTGATCTGCAGCCAGGGCAGGCGCTTGACGACCGCAAAACGGGCCGGCGACAACGCCCGCTCGTCCTTGCTCACACCGACCATGGTCTGGATGTCCAGACTGGCCTCTTCCTGCATGGCAGATACCAGTGCCGACTGCCGAATCACGCCGACCAGCCGGCCGGAAAAATCCACTACCGGCAAATCGGTGATGTCACTGCGCTCGAGCAACTCGACCACCTCCTCGCGTGGCGCAATGTCGTTGACCACGCCCGTGACCGGATGGCGCATCGTGCCCAGCAAGGCGTCGGGTTCGGCCAGGGCCAGTTGCTGGATCTGTACCCGTCCCTCGAGCCGGCCGTCGTCGTCGATGAGGAAGAACTCGTGCACGTCGCGCCGCTTGAGCGCACGCAAGCGGGTCAATGCCTCGTGGGCGCTGAGCTCGGAGCGCAGCACCACCACCCGCGGATCCATCAACTGTCCGGCGGAATCGGCCGGATAGTCCATCAGCTTGGTCAGCTCGGCGCCGACCTGCGGCTCGAGCAACGACAGGTAATGCTGGCGCTGCTGCGGCTCCAGTCGCACCAGCAAGGCCACGGCAAGCGCCGGTTCGAGCTCCATGACGACATGGCGCACCAACGCGTCGGGCAGCAAACCGATCACCGCCTGCTCGACGTCGGAACTTAGCTGCTCCCACACCGGCACCACCGCATGGGGCGGCTGCCGCGACAGCAGATCGGCCACTTCCTGTGCGTCCATGCGTTCGAGCTGGCGCGCGGCCTCGCCGGGGTAATCCAGCAAATACCGCAGATTGAGGGCTTCGACCGCGTGGTCGGCACTAAGGCTGGCGTTCATCGGCGTCTCCATGGGGCAGTGGTGCTGCGACCGGCAGCATGTCGACCACCAGCGCAATCAGGCTCGATACACCCAGCCAGTAGCCGCCAGCGAGATTGGCAAAGACATTCCCGAGACCGCCTTGGGGCTGCAGCTGACGGTCGCGCAACACGGCACGCGCCATCACGCCGCGATCGAGCGCACCCACGAAACGGTCGTCGCGTTCGACGACTGGCAGCATCTGGAAATCGTCCCAGCCCGCGTGATCGGCCACGCCATGGATCGATGCGCGCGCCGGCAGCGTGAACCGGAACGGTTGCATCAGGCGGGACAGCGCAGTTTCGGGCGCGGCACGAAACAGCTCGGGCAGCTCGGCCAGACCGAGCAGCCGCTGCCCGGCGTCGACCACAAACACCACGGCGTCGATCTCGCCCTGAGCCTCGCGCAGCCGCCGCAGCGCCGACTCCGCTGGCGTGTCGCCGGCCAGCACCACGACGCGCGGATCCATCCACGCACCCACCGCGTCTTGCGGATACCCCAGCAGCAGCCGGAACGCCATGCCCATGCCGGTGGGCAGTTGCGACAACACCGCGTGGCGGCGTGCCTGCGGCAGGTAATGCAACACGGCAACACCCGGCTGGGGCCCCATGCTGCGCAACAGGCCGGACACCGTCTCATCGCCCAGGGGTTCGAGGCATCGCGCCACGAACGGCGGCAGCATCAGCCGCAGCACCGGCGCCGCCAGCCGCAGCGGCACATCGGACAACAAGGCGGAGACATTTTGCGGCGCCAGCCGCTCGAGCACCCGGGCAGCATCGGCAGGGTGGGACTCGAGAAAGGCGAACGACAGTGTGTCGCTGCGCGCCATCAGGTTTTCTCGCCGATCCGCAGCACGATGGCTTGCTCGCCGTATATCTTTGCGGGCAGCGTGACGCGCCCTTCTTCGGTCTCGAGCACAACCGCCACCGGCGTCAGCTCGAGTATGCGGCCTTCGAAGCCGCCCATGCGCACCGTCTGGCCGACCGAGAAGCCGTGACGCAGATGGTGGCCCCCGATCAGGTTGGCGACATAGGTTCGCGCGCCCAGGCTCAGCGCCAATGCAACCGACACCACCACCGAGCCACCGGCAATGGCGGCAATGATCACAAGGAAGGTGACCTTGATGCCGATCTGGTCCGCGCCCACCAGCAACGCGGTGACCAGGATCACCGCCTGAACCGTGCGCCCGAGCAGTTCGCGCTGGCGCGAACCGGTCACCGACGAGGTCGCCACCACCAGGTCGCGCGCGAGCCGGCTGAGCAGGAAACCCGCACCGATGATCAACGCGCCGGAAAACAGCGTGGGCACGTAGTTGACGACGCCCGACAGCCACGCGGTGAAGGCGTTGAGACCCAGCACCTGGGTGGCTGCCGTGATGAAGAACAGCAGCACCAGCCAGAACACCAGGCTGCCCAGCACACGGGCCGAAGACAACGGCAGCTTGGGCCGTTCGGACCCGCCGGTCGCGGTCACACGTGCCAGCAACCGGTCGACACCCACGGCTGCACGTACTGCCAGCGCGCGCATCGCGCGCGCCACGAACCAGCCAACCAGCAACAATACGAAGGCACCGAGCAAACTGGGCAGGTACTGCCCGGCACGACTGGCAAACTGCGCGAATGCGCCACCCAGTCCCGCGCTCCAGTCCGTGAATACACCCATAGGCCCGGCCCCCGCGTCGACACGCTGCCGACAAGCTGTTGCATGCCCGCGGCAAGTCTTGCGCCGCGGGCCCTGGATGCCAGCTTACCATCGGCGTCGGCCGCCACCGTGGCAGGCACACTACGCCGCCACGCGACGCCTCGCCCTCGGCCGCTGGGCTGCGTTGCTCAGGTGCTGGCCAGCGCCTGGGTCAGGTCCTCGAGCAGATCGTCGATATGCTCGATGCCAATCGACAGGCGCACCATGTCCTCCTTCACTCCCGCCTTGGCCAGCTCCTGTGCGCCTAGTTGGCGGTGCGTCGTCGATGCAGGGTGGCAGGCCAGGGACTTGGCATCGCCGATATTGACCAACCGGGTGAACAACTGCAGTGCGTCCTGGAAGCGGGCTCCCGCGTCGCGGCTGTCGTGGGCCTTGAGGCCGAAACTGATGATGCCGGAGGCCCGCCCACCCATCAGCGTCTTGACCAAGCCGTGGTCTGGATGATCGGGCAGGCCCGCATAGTTGACCCAGCCGACCTTGGTGTGTGACTTCAGGAAGCGGGCTACGCTCAACGCGTTGTCGCAGATACGGTCCATGCGCAACGCCAGCGTCT
>CAZADK010000025.1:3322-15910 GCA_964483855.1 uncultured Rhodoferax sp. | reverse complement strand
CCCGGAATGCCGAACACCAGCGCCGGGATCCAGGAACCGGCCAGCGCGCTGTTGTTGGCCGCGCCGGACTCGACGATGCCCTCGGCATGACCGGTGCCGAACTTCTCCGGCTCCTTCGAAAACTTCTTGCTGATGCCATACGACATCCAGGCCGCGATGTCGGCGCCCGCACCCGGCAACGCACCCACCGCCGTGCCCAGCGCGCTGCCGCGCAGGATCTGCACCGGATACTTCTTCGCCAGTTGCCACTGGCCCTTGAGCACATTGCCGACCTTCTCCACCACGACCTCGCCCGGCGGCTTGGTGTCGACCACGTAGCGGATGATCTCGGAGAACGCGAACATGCCGATCATCATCGGGATCATGCCGATGCCGGCCATGGTCTCGATGTTGCCGAAGGTGAAGCGCGGGAAACCGGCCGGATTGCCCAGCCCGACACAGGCCACCAGCAGGCCCAGGAACAACGTGATCAGGCCCTTGACCGGCGCCGACGAGGTGATGAACACTGCGCAGGTCAGCCCCAGCAGCACCAGCCAGAAATACTCGAACGAACTGAAGCGCGATGCAAACTCGGCCAGTGCCGGCGCCGCAAGGATCAGCACCGCTGTGCCGAACAAGCCGCCAATGGCGGAAAACACCAGGCTCGCACCCAACGCCTTTTCGGCCTCGCCCTTGCGGGTCATCGCATAGGCTTCGTCGGTGTAGGCGGCCGACGCTGGCGTGCCGGGAATGCGCAGCAGGCAACCCGGGATGTCGCCGGAGAAAATCGCCATGGCAGTGGCGGTGACGATGGCCGCGACCGCCGGGATCGGCGCCATGAAGAATGTCACCGGCACCAGCAGCGCAGTGGCCATGGTGGCCGTCAGACCGGGCACTGCACCGACAAAAAGCCCGTAACAGGCTGCGACCACCATCACCATCAAGGTGTAGGGATCGAACACCATCCCGAATGCCAGGGCAACGGCGTCCATCATCGCGTGTCAATCCACGGAAAGTTCGGCCGTGACGGCCCGGACGTCACCACGCATACGGCGTCAGGACGCCCCAGGGCAAGGGCACGCGCAGCAGCTTGTAGAACGCGAAATGGATCACCAGCGTGGCCAACACGGCGATCAGCACCGAGCGCGCCAGCGGCAACTGCAAAACCCGGAACAACACGGTCAGGATCAGCACCGCACTGAACAGGAATCCCAGCCAGTTCGAGACCAGGATGTAGAACAGCACCGAGGCGATCAGCACCGCCAGAGCCAGCACATGGCGTGGCGAACGGACCCAGTCGCCCATCACCAGCCACGGCACCGACACACGCCTGCGCCAGCCCCGCACCAGCAGGATCAACCCACCGACACACAGACCGACAGCGACCAGGCCCGGGAACAAGGCCGGTCCGACCTGTTGCCCGGGAATCTTCGGGTAGTCCTGCACGATGAACAGCACCGCGGTCCCCAGGGCCAGCAGCAGCAGGCCAAATACCGCGTCGTTGAGCTTCATCCGCTGGTTCGCCGGGCTTTCGTACAGGATGGTCGGGCTTACTTGACCAGGCCGACCGCTTTCATCGTCGCGCCGAGCTCCATATCCGACTTGGCCATGAACTGGGCGAATTCGTCGGGGCCCTTGTAGATCACGCCATAACCCTGCTTGGACATGAAGTCGTTGAACTCCTTGCCGGCCGCGATCTTCTTGATCGCAGCAGCCAGCTTGTCGCGCACGTCGGCCGGAATGCCCTTGGGGGCCACGATGCCGCGCCAGGCGGCCATCGTCCAGTCGCTGCCGATCGCCTTCTTGAGCGTGGGCACATTCGGATATAGCGCGGCCGCATCGTCGGCCATGATGGCCAGGCTGCGCACCTTGCCCGAGTCGATCAACGAGCGCGACTCCGGGAGCGACACTGGCGCCAGGTCCACGCCACCGGCGATCATGTCCTGCAGGCCCGGCGCGGCGCCATTGCTCGGCACCCACGGCACGGTCGCGGGATCGATCTTCTGGTCGCGCAGCAGCCCGGCGATGGCCAGGTGCCAGATGCCGCCTTGTCCGGTACCCGAAGCCTTGATCTTGCCGGGATTGGCCTTGATCGCTGCCAGCAGTTCCTGGATTGTCTTGTAGGGCGATTCGGCGCGCACCTGCACACCGGCCGGGTCGGCGTTGACCAGGCCGATCGGGGTGTACGAGGTGCCTTTGAGTTCGGTCAGGCCTTGCCAGTGCATCATGCCGATCTCGACCGTCGCCACGCCGATGGTGTAGCCATCGGGCGCCGCAGCAGCGATGGCGGAATGACCGACCACGCCACTGCCGCCGGTGCGGTTGACCACCGTCACCGGCTGGCCCAATTCCTTCTCGAGCAGACTGCCGACGATGCGGGCGGTGGCATCGGTGCCGCCGCCGGCGCCCCAGGGCACGACCATCGTGATCGGACGGGTGGGATAGTTCTGTGCCATCGCCGGCAATGCGGCGGCGGTCATGGCCACGCCGGCGGCGACTCCGGCGGCGTGGGCGACAAATGAGCGGCGGGTACGGGTGAACATGGGAAGCCTCCTCTGGTGTTACGTCATGCGGCCAACCTGGCCACCGCGCAAGGCTAACGGCTATGCACGATCTTGGCATTAGGGAGAACCAGAGTATCGTATGACCATTGGTCGATGCGACGGGATGCCGATGCACCCTGGGCTGTCGATCCTGTCCCGCGCGAAGAACCGATGCTCGACGACGCCAGCCATTTCGAAGTCCTGCCGCGCGACCTCTCGCCCTACAAGGCCGGCAACACCGGCATCGACTATGTGCACCTTCGACTCCGGTATCGCGGGCCCGCATGTGATGATCAATGCACTGACCCATGGCAACGAGTTCTGCGTTTCGACACCCAGGACCCGTTCGCCAGCCGGCAGATCACGCACAACCCGAGCCGTATCTGGTCCGAGCCCTGGCTGGACGGCGACGAAGACAGCGTCGAGTTGCGCCGAGCACGTGCGATGCGCCCGGCCGGTGGTCGGATTCGAAACCTTCGTGCGGGAGGAACTGATCGCCACCGACGGCGATCACGAGACCCGCGCGCCGTGCGACGACTGCACGATATTCATGCCGGCGCGGGTCGCGATCGTGGGGCGCGAAGGCGTGTATCTGACGCAGATCAGGCCGTGTTTGGCTGCAGCTCAGGCCGTGTTTGGCTGCAGATCAGGCCGCGCCGGGCTGCGAACCCTGGTGCGGAAAAAATGCGCGCCGCGCCGCGCCGTCCATCTCCGTCTTGAGCACATGGCGCTTCGCCAGGTCTTGCGCCCGTTGCGCGGCCGGCCGCGCATTGATCTCGTCCACCAGGCGCCTGACGTGTGGCAGCCTGGCCTGCGCAGTCTCACCCAGCACTGCGCCCACTACCCGGGCCCAACCCCACAACGCCATGTCCACGAACGTGTAGCGATCGCCGACCATGTATTGCCGTTGTGCCAGGCGATCGTTGACGATGTTCCAGTGCCGCCAGGCCTCGAAGTCATAACGCTCGATCGCATATGGGATCTTCTGCGGCGCATACCGGTTGAAATGCACCGCCTGGCCGCTGTAGGGCCCGATCCCGCTGGCGATGAACATCAGCCAGGACAAGGCGTCCGCCTGCGCCTGTGCATCGTCCGGCGGCAGGAACTGGCCGCTTTTGTGGGCCAGGTGGAACACGATCGCATTGCTGTCGAACAACACGATGCCATCGTCGACGATGGCCGGCACCTTGGCGTTGGGGTTGATGGCCTTGTAGGCGTCGCTGTGTTGTTCGCCCTTGCGGGTATCGACGGCGGCAATCTCGTAGGGTAGCCCGGACTCCTCCAGAAAGAGGGCGACTTTGGCCGGGTTCGGGGCGGCATTCCAGTAAAAGGTGATCACGGCAATTTCCTCGCAGTGGGAGTGCGCGGGCACTCCCGGGTTTCAGTCAACCTTGACCCCGGTGGCTCGGCCAGCAGCGCGACGATCCGCGGTTCGAGCGCATCGATACGATCGCGCAATTCGCCCGGCGTGGCGGCCCGTGGCTGATAGGCTGGGTCGGTGAAACGCCGGACCGCGGCGCCGCAGGCATCCGGCTCGTTGGAGGTGGTCATGGTTGGAAAGCTGGCGCGCCACCAAGGCGCGACGCAAGGTCGATCAATCGACGAGCTTAACAAACACTGGGCGCGCTCGTTGCTGGCCCGACCCGGCGACACGGCGTCATGCGGGCGCAGTGTGCGTCAGGCGCGCCGGTAGACGCAGAACACCCCATCGGGCTGTTCGGAACTGTCGTAGTGCTTGTCCAGCCGGTTTGCCGCCTCGGTGATCCGACCGCCGGCCACCAGCCGCGCCAGCGCGCGCTGGAAACCCAATGGCTCCCAGACCTCGCGCTTGACCGTGAACGCAAACGGCGCACCAGGGCGCAGGATGCGGAACAACTCGTCCAGGCAGCGCGCATCGACGTGGCCATGGGTGAATGTGCCACTGCAGGTTGCACCGTCGTAATGGGCATCGGGCATGTCCAGCGGATGGTTCAGGTCGGCGGCGACGAAGTGGCGGTATATGCCCCGCCGCCGCGCCACCTGCATCATCTCGGGCGAGATATCCAGACCATCGATGACCGAGAAACCCAGCTCCGCCAGAAACTGGCCCGCCAGGCCAGTACCGCAGCCGACGTCCAGCAGCTGCGCCGTGCGATCGGGCAGATGGTCTGCGAGCAAGGCCGCCACAAGCGCCGGGGAGCGGTAACGCAGACCACCCAGCATGGTCGCGTCGTAGGTCTCGGCCCAGTCGCGGTACAAGGCGCGCGATGCTTCATCGCTGTCGATGGCATACGCTCGCTCCAGCAAGGCGGCGGCCTCGGGGCTGACGTTGGCGGGAATGATGCGCGGGTTGGTCATTGGCCCAGTTTAGGCTGCAGGAGCGGGGCCGGCAAGCCGGGTCATGCCGGGTCATGCGCCAACTCGACCAGCTCGCCCCAGAGCTGGCCACCGCAGATCGCGCGCCGGTGCTGGTGGTCGCGCAACGTGAGCATGCGCACACGCCGGCCCATGCAGAAATCGCTGCGCCGGCTTTCCTGCTCGACAAGCATCTTGACAACCGTTGCCAGCCGCGTCAGAAAACGCCGCCGAACGAGCCACCGTCGAGCAGCAGGTTCTGCCCATTGATGTAGCCGGCATGTGCGCTGCACAGGAAGGTGCAGGTGGCGCCGAATTCCTCGGGTCGGCCGAGACGCCGCGCTGGGTGTTTGGCGATACGCGCGGCACGCACTGCGTCGGTATCGCGTCCTTCGCGCCGGGCCTGGGCCGCGAAGTTGCCGGCCAGCCGCGCGGTGTCGAATGTGCCCGGCAACAGGTTGTTGATCGTGACGCCATGCGCCACCGTGCTGCGCGCCAGCCCGGCCACAAAACCGGTCAGGCCGCTGCGCGCGCCGGTGGACAGGCCCAGGCCATCGACCGGCGCCTTGACCGCGCTGGAGGTGATGTTGACGATGCGCCCGAAGCCGCGTTCCATCATGCCATCGACCAGCGCGCGGATCAGCGCGATCGGCGCCAGCATGTTGGCGTCGAGCGCGGCCAGCCAGTGTTCGCGGTCCCACTGTCGGAAATCACCCGGCGGGGGGCCGGCGGCGTTCGTCACCAGGATGTCGAAGACCGGGTGCGCAGCCAGGATCCGCGCGCGACCGGCGTCAAGCGTGACGTCGGCGGCGACCGCGTGCACCGGAGCATTCGACAAGCCAGCCAGTCGCGTGGCGGCCTCGTGCAGCGGCGCCTCGGTGCGCGCCACGATCACCAGCTCGACGCCCTCGCGCGCCAGCGCGGTGGCGCAGGCCAGACCCAGGCCCGCGCTGGCACCGCATACCAGGGCCTTGCGGCCGGTGATTCCCATGTCCATCGCAGTTCTTCCTTCTTGCCCGTGTCGTCAGCCCAGCGGCATCGGCGTGGCCGCACGCAAATCGACGTCGAGTCGCGCCCAGGCGTCGATCTCGACCGTAAGCTCCGGGAACACCAGCGCCGACACGGCCACCAGCGTCGAGCACGGATACACGTCGCCGAAAAACGCGCGCCGGGCCCGGCCCACCGCGTCCTTGTCGTCGATGTTGGTCAGATAAACCACCGTCTTGGTGATGTTGTGTCGATGTCCGCCAGCGGCCTCGACCAGCGCTGCAATCTTGCCCAGCACCCGTAGCGTCTGTTCGTAGGTATCGAGCGGCCGGCCTGCCGCAGCCGCATCGCGGCTGGCCGGATGCGCCGTCATGCCCGAGAGCACAATCTCTTCGCCGAACCGCCAGCCGTTGGCCCAGCTGGCTGTCGCCAGATCGGGCACCGCCGGCGCGACGATCTTGTGTATCGCACTCATCGTGGTTGTCCCGGCCGGACCGACTCGCAAGCAAATGTGGCGTTGCCACTTTGCTTGACCCCTGGGGGCGAGAACGACGCAGTCATTTTCTGGGGGAGCTCAGAGCGTGGCGGCAGCCGCGCCCGCAGGCGCCGCAACTGGCGCCGGGGTCTCGGCGGCCTGCCGGGTGGCAGCGATCTGCTTTTGCGCCAGGCTCTGCTTGTGCCGGCGCAGTCGCGAGACACCGACGTCGTGCTCGTACAGATGTTCACGCCGATTAGCGTCCGGCTCCATCGCCTCGAGCATCACCCGGTCCTGCTCGAGCACGGTCCAGTGGCGCGCCTCGAGCCGGTTCTTGTAAAGGAATCGCCAGGTGTTGCGTTGCCAACCGCCGAGCTTGCGCAGCCGCCAGTGGAACACCGCCGACACGTTTGGAACGATCGGCGTGTAGCTGCCGATGATCGTGAACGGGCCGCCGGGGCCACCGGTCTTGGGATACGGGATCTCCAGCCGCATCCAGTGCAGGTCGGTGTCGCACCACTCGGTCCAGTCGAAGTTCACGTTGCGCTGGCCGGCCTTCTCGAACATGAAACCGTTGTCGGTGCGGCGCAGCTGGAACTTGGCGCTGATGTCGCCCTCGCTCATCGAGTGCGACTGCTTGTGCACGAAGGTGCCGTGCATCGGGTCGATCACGTTGTCCTCGACGTAACGATAGTCCGAGCCCCATTCGGTGTAACACAGGAAACCCGACCATTCGGGGCTGGTCATCTCCTCGGGCAGGCGCAGCAGCGGGGCTTCGGCCAGATGCGGGTCGGTGGCGTTGAACAGGAACACCGCGCCGTGCGCCTCCTGCACATGGAAGCTGCGCGCGGCCTTGCTGCCTTCGAGCGTGCAGCCGGGGCTGGCCGGCACGCGCGTGACGGTGCCGTCGCAGCGCACCTCGACGCCGTGATAAGGGCATGCCAGCCGGTCGCCCAGGTTCACACCCATCGACAGCGGCGCGCCGCGATGCGGGCAATGGTCTTCCAGCGCATGCACGGCACCGCCGCGGTCGCGCCAGACGGCGATCTTGTAGCCGAGGCGGCGCAGCGAGATCGGTGTGTCCTTGACGAAGGACGATGGGCAGATCGGGTACCAGAGGTTGCGCAGGCCGCGCACCAGCAGGGCGTCGACGTCGGATGGGCTGTTGGCAGTCATGATGGTGTTCTCCTCTCGGGTAGTCGGGTAGGGGTCAGGCACCCAGGCGGGTCATTTCCGCCTGGAAGTTCTCGGGGGTCCAGGGCTCGCTGTCCGGCCCCAGCGGGCCGGTCTTGTTCAGGTAACCCAGCAAGGCGTCGATGTCATGCAGCCCGGCGGCATAGGCCCGTTCGATCGAGTCGCCCAGCAGGTCTTCGTAGGCGGTGGGTTTGCGGGAGCGGGCCTGATGCGGATCCAGGTAGCTGGCCACGACAGGGGCGGATACGGCGGCGATGGGGATCATGTAGAGAACTCCTTCAGACAAACAAGGTGGATGACACGGCGGGTCATTGCCCGCCGTTGCGCACCCGTTCGCGAATACGCTCGCGGACCGGGACGAAGTCGTAACTCGGATAACAGGCGGTCGTGAACACGCCCCAGGCAGATCGCTCCAGCTCCAGGTTGACCACCGGCAGCAGGTGTGGCGGCAACTCCAGCGTGACGATCTGGCCCAGGCCCATGGCCACCGTCCAGGACACGATACGAACACCTTCGGGCGGAAAACGTTCCCACCAGTCACTGGCCTTCATGCGCGACTGCACATCGTCCAGTGTCAGACCGGCGTGGTGCTGCATGACGATGGTCAGCAGCAGGGTTGGCTCAGCCATGGTGTCCGCCTATTTCTTCTCGGTCAGGAACTTGCCCGAGGCCTGCACATTCGGCTGGCGCCGGGTGTTGCCGTCGATGCCGCCATCGATCGCCCATTCGGCGAACATGGTCGGGCCGGGTTCGAAGCTGCGTTCCTGCCAGGCTTCGGTGAGATGGTCCTCATCGGCGTTGTATTCGATCAGGCCACCGCAGGGGTTCTCGAAGTACCAGAAAAAGGCGCTCGAGATCGGATGGCGGCCTGGTCCGAGCTGGGTCTTCCAGCCGCGGCGGCTCATGTGCAGACCACCGCCGAACACCTCGTGGATGTCGCGCACGGTGAACGCCACATGGTTCAGGCCCGGGCCCTTGCCGGGCAAGGCCAGCAGGAACAGGTCATGGTGGCCGGCATGGGGCGCGCAGCGCATGAAGACGCCGCGACCCGGGTAACGGTCGGAGGCGATGAAACCCAGCGAGGCGTAGAACGCCTCCATGGCATCGAGCTTGTCGGTGAAGAAAACGACATGGCCGATCTCGACCGGTTCGGCATGGTCGTACACCGGCGACGGCGTGTCGATGCGGCGCACGTCGCCCCAGGGGTTGGTCGGAACGCCGGCCACGTCGATGACGCGTTTGATGCTGACCTGGAACACCAGCCGCAGGCCATGCGGATCGAGCGCGACCAGCGTGCCGTCCTGCGCGCGCCGATCCTCGAAGCCCGGTGTCGACTGCAGGATCTTCGCAATCGGCTCCAGGGCTGCCGCGTCGGTCACGCCCCATGTCACGGCCCGCACCGTCGGCCCGGCTTCCATCGGCGCCGGCAGGCTCGCATCGTCGGGGCGGAGCACCAGCACCTGCGCGCCGTTGAGCGTTTCCCAGAGCTGGCAGGCCGCGTCCTCCGATACCGCCTTCAGGCCCCAGTCGCCGAAGAAACGCCGCGCGTCGTCCCAGCGTTCGGTGGAATAGGTGATGCCGTCGATGCCTTCGATGGCGCTGTTGTGTGTTGTCGTCATGCCATGCTCCACGCGATCGGGGCGTCATTCGTGCCCCAGTAATAGCTCTTCTGGCTGGTGTATTCGAGTATGCCGAGGCGGCCCTTCTCGCGCCCGGTACCACTCATCTTGACGCCGCCAAACGGCGTGCTGACCGAGAACTGCTTGTACGTGTTGACCCAGACCGTGCCGGTCTGCAGCGCCGTGCCCAGCCGCCACACGGTCTTGTAGTCGCGGGTCCAGATGCCGGCTGCCAGACCGTAGACGTTGTCGTTGCACTGGGCCAGCAGATCACCCTCGTCAACCCAGGGCAGCAGCGCCAGCACCGGGCCGAAGATCTCCTCCTGGCACATGCGCGCGTGGTTGGGCAGGCCTTCGATGACCGTGGGCAGGTAAAAACTGCCCTTGTCGAAGTCGGCACCTTGCGGCCGCGCGCCGCCAAACAGCACCTTGCCACCTTCATCGCGGCCCATCTGCACATAACGCTCGACCGAGGCGCGGTGGCCCATGTTGACCAGCGGGCCCATCTGCGTGTGTTCGCTGGCCGGATCTCCGACGCGCAGTTTTCGCACCCCGGCGAGCAGGCGCTCCTTGAACTCCTCGTACACGCTGGCATGAATGAAGGCGCGCGAACCGGCAATACACGACTCACCCGAGGAACTGAAGATGCCGTACAACACGCCGGCCACCGCGTGGTCGAGGTCAGCATCGGCGCAGACGATGGTGGGCGACTTGCCGCCGAGCTCCAACGAAGTCGGCATCAGCTTTTCGGCTGCCAGGCGCTGGATGCCCATGCCCACACCGGTGCCGCCGGTGAACGCGATGCGCTTGATCAGCGGGTGCTTGACCAGCGCATCACCCACGACCGAACCCTTGCCCGGCAACACGCTGATGATGCCGGGCGGCACGCCGGCAGCCTCGGCGATACGCGCCAGCTCGATCGCCATGCGTGGCGTGATCTCGGCCGGCTTGAACACCACGGCGCAACCGGCTGCCAGTGCAGGCGCCAGTTTCTGCGCCTCGCTGGCGATCGGCGAGTTCCACGGCGTGATGGCACCGACGACGCCCAGCGGCTCATGCACGCTCATCGTCACATAGTCGCCGCGGGCCGGCGTGATCGTGTCCTCCCAGGTCTCGCAGGCAGAGGCGAAAAACTGGAAGGTGCCGGCGGCGCTGGCCACCAGGGCGCGGGTCTCGTTGATCGGCTTGCCGTTGTCCAGCCGCTGCAACTGTGCCAGTTCCTCGCCGCGCGCGCGGATGCCGCTGGCGATGCGGTACAGCATGCCTGCGCGTTCATGGCGCTTGAGCCCGGCCCAGGCCGATTGCCGACGCGCCTGTTCGGCAGCCTGCACGGCCTCGTCGACGTCCTGTGCGGTGGCGGCGTGCAGCGAGGCCACCAGGCTGCCGTCCGCCGGGTACTCGGTCGTGTACGCCGGCCCACTGGCATCGCGCCAACGGCCAGCCAACAGGGTCTGGATTGTTTCGCTCATGTCGACAGCCTTGTCGGTTCGATCGTCATATGGTGGTCGGCCCGACCTGGTTGTGCAGGAAACGCAGCGCCGACAACACGGTCAAGGTCGATGTCTTGGGGTTGTCCGCCAGCGGTTTGCCCCGCATCGTCAAGGACATCGTGCCAAACGCGCCACGCGCCGCGATCTCGTGCACGTTCTCGGTCACGGACGGATCGGCAATCAGCCGCACCGTGGTGGCATCGAGCCCCAGGCCGGCCAGCGCGATCGTGGCGGCGACGTTCGCGTTCTTCGGATACAGGCGCGCGGCTTCGCGCGCCGTGGCCTGCAGGATCTGCGTGGGTTCGGTCAGGGCGTCCAGGTCGAACTGCTGCTCTGCCGGCGTGCCGCGCCAACCTTGGGGTGGCTTGCGTCCGGTGTAGGTCACCTCGTCCAGGCCGGCCAACCGCGCCGCGGCGATTGCATCGACGCCGCCGATGGCGCCGGACAGCAGATGCAACCGCGTGCCGCCCCGGCGCGCGGCGGCGTCAAGTTGCTCCACCAGTCCCGGTTCACTCAAGGCGCCGATCGACAACACCGCGCATTCGACGCCGCGTGCAAGCGCCGGCATCACATGCTCGGTCAAGGCTTTGTGCCCGGCGCATTCGAGCACCAGGCGCGCGTCGGCTGGCACTGCGTCGGTCACGCAGACCCCGGCACCGGCCTTGGCCTGCATGTCCGCCACACGTGCAGGCGGCACCACGACGTGCGTGATGCGCAGTGCCGCGTGGTCGCGGGTGCGCGCCAGCAGCGACTGCCCGATGGCACCGAATCCGATCAGGGTCACGGGGAGCATGTCATTGCCGCCCGGCCGTTTCGAAGGGACTGACAGCCCCCGTCGGGGCCGAGAGCGTGAGAGGCAGTCGCTTGAGTCCCGCGGCCGCGGCTGTGCCCGCGCAGAGTCTGACCGGAAGAATGGCCGTGGCCGTGGCCTGTGGCCTGTGGCCGAGGCACGAACAGCGAACGCAGTGCGCGTGTGGGCATGGTTCAATCCTTCTTCAGGATCGGGCCGGCGAACTTGGCGGCAAACGGGCCCCAGGCCTTCATGTCGACCTCGACCATGACCGGGCCGCCCGAGACCCGCAGCGCCTGTTCCAGCGTGGCCGCGGTCTGCGCTGGGTCGGCGAGGCGGAAATGGGGTACCTTCAGGCTGGCGCACAAGGCTGCGAAATCGGGGTTGACCAGGTCCACGTAACAGTGCCGGCTGCCATAGATGTCGTCCTGGATGTTCTTGATCACGCCGTAACAGCTGTCGTTCATCAACAGCACCACGAGCTCCGCTTTTTCCTGCACCGCGCAGGCCAGCTCGCCGACATTGAGCATGAAGCCACCGTCGCCCGCCAGCACGACGGTCTTGCGGCCCAGCGCGTGGGTGGCGTTCGCAACCGCGGTGCCGATGGCCATTGCCAGGCCCTGGCCGATACCGCCGCCAAGCGCGTGCACACCGCCACGCGGGTTGTCCAGCACCGGGCTGCGATTGCCCCACATGCTGTTGGACAACGTGATGTCGCGTACCCACCAGCAGCGCTTGTCGACCAGCCCGCCGAGCGTGTTCTTGAGCTGCAGGTACGGGCCCAGCGCCGCATCGACCTGGTCGCCGGCCTTGCCGCGCGCCTGTCGCAAGTCGCCGGCAAACGCGGCATCGACCTGCATCCGGCCCTCGAGGCGATCGGCCAACGCATGCAGCGTGAGGCTGGCGTCGCCCTGCACGAAATAGTCGCTGGTGTAGCCCCGGTTGTGCGCCAGGGCGTTGGCATCGATGCGCAGCAAGGGTTGGGGCAGGTGCAACTTGTAGCGCAAGGTCTCGTTGCTGCGCAGCCGCGAACCCACGACCAGCATCGCGTCGCAGGTCTGGTAGAAATCCTCGACCGGCTTTTGCAGGTTGTACGAACCCAGCGTGGCCGGGTCGTCCTCGGACACGACGCCGCGCCCCTGCACCGAGGTCACGATGCCGAAACCCAGCCCAACCA
>CAZADK010000025.1:0-3312 GCA_964483855.1 uncultured Rhodoferax sp. | reverse complement strand
CATGCGCGCCACTGCATCGGCTGCACCCCGTGCACCGCCGCCGAGCCACACCATCGGTCGCCTGGCCCTGCTCAGCCGGTCGGCCAAGCCGTCGAGTTGCCGGGCCGTGGCCTGCAGCGGTGCCACCGCTTCGGCGGTCATGTCGGGCGGAAGGTCGAGCACGCTGGCCTGCACGTCGATCGGTATTTCGATGCTGACCGGGCCACACGGCGGCGTGCGCGCGATCCGCACCGCCTCGCGCAATGTGGCCAGCGCGGTGGCGGCATCGCGGATCCGGAACGCGGCCTTGCTGACCGATTGCAGCATCGCCAGCTGGGCCGGCGCCTCATGGATGAACCCAAGGTCGCGGTCCAGGTAGTCGGCCTCGATCTGACCGGTCAGATGCAGCATCGGCGTGCCGGCGGTGATCGCCTCCACCAACGCTCCAGCCGCGTTGCCCGCACCGGTGCCGGTGCTGGTGACGCAGACACCCAGGGTCCCGCTGACGCGGGCATAAGCATCGGCCATGTTGCAGGCGCCGGCTTCGCCGCGGGCAGACACGAAGCGGATCAGCTGGCGCTTGTTGAACGCGTCCAGGATCGGCATGTTGTGGATGGAGATCACCCCGAACGCAGCGCGGGTGCCCTGCAATTCGAGAAAACGGACGGCGAGTTCACCCACCGTGATGCGTTGTGTGCCTGTGTTCATGACCGGGATTTTTTCGAATGGTGTGCGACGGGATGGCTGGCCGGCGTCAGATGGCTGATATGTTGCGACAGGCGCTGCGCGGCCAGGCGCACCTGCGACACCAGTTCTTCGAGTTGCAACGGATCGACCCGCTGCGACGGCACGGTCACGCTGACCGCAGCCGATACCTTGCGCTGGTTGTCGAACACCGGCGCCGCGATAGTGGAGATTGCCGAGTCGAATCCACCCTGGCTGATGCCGTAACCCCGCCGCGCATCGTCGTCGATCATCTGCTTGAGCGCCGCGATCGTGGTCGGGGTCTGTTCGGTGTAGCTGGCCAGGCCGACGCCCCGGTACAGGTCGGCCAGTTCATCGACCGACAGGCCTGCCAGCAGCACCCGGCCCAGCACGGTCGCATGGGCTGGCAGCCGCGCTCCGATCTGGACCGAATTGGACATGAGGGAATGGCCGACCGCCTTGGCAACGAACACCACCTCGCGGCTGTCGCGCACGACCAGGTGGGACGACAGGCCGGTGGCAGCACACAGGTCGTCGATCACCGGCCGGCCGAGTTCGGTCAGCTCCATCGAGGCCAGGAACTCGAAACCCAGGCGCAACACCGCCATGCCCAACTTGTAATGCGCACTCTCGCCGACCCGTTCGACAAAACCCATCTGCTCGAGGGTCTGAAGGATGCGGAACACCGAGGCCCGTGGCAGCCCGAGCCGGCGCGACAACTCGGCGCCGGTGAGCTGGCGTTCGTTGCGCGAGAACTGGCTCAGCAACTGCAGGCCGCGCTGCAAGGCGGGAACGAGATAACGGTCTTCACCGGCCGTCCTTTCGACCGTGTCGGCGTCATCGGGCCCGCCATGGCGGCGTGCGCCGATGCCGGTTGCCGGCACTGACGTGGCCATGGCTTTCATGCGGCGTCCTCCTGCAGGCCCAGCAAGCGGTTGACCTGCAAACCCGCCTGCAATGCGCAACTGTGGCCGACCGCACCCAGCGACAGGTAGGTCGCACCCGTCTCGCGCGCCAGCGCGCGGGCAGCCTGCGGCGGTGTGACCGTGTCGGACTCGCCGTTGGCGATGACGACCGGGCACGACAGCTGGAGCAGGTCACCGAGCAGGTCGCCGCCAGCGAGCATGCACGCGGCCTGGGTGTAGCCCGCCGGGTCGATCTGGGCCATCACCTGTTCGACAAACAGGCGCTGCGCCTCATCGGCCTGGGCCGACACCATCGCGGCTGCGCGCGTGCGTGCGACGCCGGCGGGCCCGAGCGCGGCCAGGTTCGCCAGCCGATCCGCCAGCTTGGTGTCGCGCACATCCGCGCTGGCGCGGGCGTATCCTTGCGCCGGCGCCAGCAGCACCAGGCGTGCCACGCGCGTGGGCGCCTGGACTGCGGCGGCGGCGGCCATCAAAGCACCCAGCGAATGGCCCACCAGCGTGAACGGCTGCGTCACCCGCACGGCGTCGAGCCAGGCCCACAGGCGCGCGGCATAGTCGAGAGCCTGCGGCACTGGCATCGGCAAGGCGGAACTGGCGCCATAACCTGGCGCGTCCCAGGCCAGCACATGGTTGGCCCCAAGCCTGGCCACGCGCGCTTGTTGCAGTTGCGCCAGCCAGCTGCCCGATGCCGAACCGATGCCGTGCAGCAGCACGTGTGTCACCGAAGCGCCGGAGGCCACACCCGTGCCGTGGGCACGGCGGAACTGCACGCTGGCGCCGTCGGCGACACGCACCGTCTCGGGCGGGAACAACGACAACTGATCGATCAGTGACATGACCGGCGCACGCCTGGTTATTTCTGGTCGCGCTTGATCTTGGCAAGCGGACTGTCGGGCGGGTATACCGGCGTGATCGGCTTGGCCGCGCCGAGCATCACGCACATCAGCGCATCCTCGTCACCGATGTTGACCTCCTCGCGGTACACGCCGGGAGGTATCGAGATCAGGTCGCGCTCGCCGAGCACCGCTTCCCATTTCTGGCCGTCCTTCTCGCACACCACCTTCATCTTGCCACGCATCACGAAGAACACCTCCTCAACGTCATAGTGGATATGGGAGGGGCCGATGTTGCCGGCCGGAATCACCATCGTCGAGAACGTGAAATGGGCGGCGGGCACGGTATTGCTGTCGCTGGCCACACCAGTACCGCCGGTGCCCATGTAACGCATCTGCGCGCGGCGGTACTTCGGGTCGTAGTCGGCCTGGAACTTGAGCGCGTCCCAGTCGTAACGCCGCGTGGGGTAACGCGCGACCCGCGCCTCCATCCACTGCGCAAAACTCTGGCCCTCGGCCTGCAGCAGACCTTGCTGGATCTCGGTCTCGGGCGCGATGTTGGCATCGAGCAGGCCGCGTTCGTTGAAGACAGCTTGATTGGCGGCGAGGGTGGTCGTGTTCATGGGGGTTCCTTGCTTGGGAATGGGGGGCACAGTTAATGGGGGTCAGATTGCGATTAAATGACACAGTTAAGGGGGTCAGATTGCGATTAAATGAGGTCTCTGGTTGGCGTTGCATTTTTTTCTCAATCGGTTGGGGTCAGAGCCCGATTTCGTACATTGTTTCTTCGCTCCGGTGGGGTCATCGTCCTGAATCGGGATCTGACCCCAAGGTCTCAGGTTTCGGGATCTGACCCCAAGGTCTCATTA
>CAZADK010000024.1:0-16012 GCA_964483855.1 uncultured Rhodoferax sp. | reverse complement strand
GTTCCTGCGCAACCTGCTGGTCTGGCGCAAGTTGGCCATTCCCAGCCTGGTGGGCAATATCGCCGAACCGCTGATGTGGCTGGTGGCCTTCGGTTACGGGCTGGGCGCGCTGGTCGGGCAGGTCACGGTGCAGACCACGGCCGGTCCGGTCCAGGTCCCCTACATCCTGTTCCTGGCCAGCGGCAGCATCTGCATGAGCGCGATGAATGCGGCATCGTTCGAGGCGCTGTATTCGGCGTTCTCGCGCATGCATGTGCAAAAGACCTGGGACGGCATCATGAACGCGCCGGTGCGGCTCGACGACATCGTGCTGGCCGAGATGTTGTGGGCCGCGTTCAAGGCCTTGTTCACCGCTACCGCCATCCTGGGCGTGATGCTGGCGCTGGGCATCAGCCACAGCCCCAAGCTGCTGCTGGCCTGGCCGGTGCTGCTGCTGGTGGGTATTGCCTTTTCATGCATCGCGCTGATCTTCAACGCGCTGGCCAAGGGGTACGACTTCTTCACCTATTACTTCACGCTGTTCTTGACGCCGATGATGTTCCTCAGCGGCATCTTCTTTCCGCGCGAACAGTTGCCGCCGCTGGTGCGTACGATCACCGACTGGCTGCCACTGACCAGTGCGGTGGAACTGGTGCGCCCGCTGTTCATGGACCAGTGGCCGAGTCAAGGTGCGCGTCCGCTGCTGGTGTTATTGGTCTACACCGTCGTCGCGTTCTGGATCGCGCTGGCGCTCACGCGCAAGCGGTTCCGGGGATGAGTGTCGCCGGGCCACTGCCACGGCGCTGCGAGCGCAACCCTTTCATCGCTGCCGCAACCGAACTGGTGCAGCGGGGCGCCCGCCGGGTGTCGACCAGTTGCTTTTGGCCTGGCGAAGCCAGGGCTGGCGGCGAGCTTACGCGGTTTGCGGCTCTGTCGCGCCCTGCCGCGCTGGTGCCGCGGTCATGTCCACGACCGCGCCAGCCGCAGCTGCGGTGGCCTTGATCATGTCGGCGGCCTTCTCCGCAATCATGATCACCGGCGCATTCGTGTTGCCGCCGACCACGCGCGGCATGATGGATGCATCGACGACGCGCAGGCCGTGCAGGCCATGCACCCGCAGCTCGGCATCGACGACGGCTTGCGCGCCGGTGCCCATGCGGCAAGTGCCCACCGGGTGGTAGATGGTGTCGGCATGGTCGCGAATGAAATGCTCGATCTGCAGGTCGGCCCGCGCCGCGGCCGACTTGGCGAACTCCTTGCCGCCGAAACCTGCGAGAGCCGGTTGCGCGAGGATGTCCCGCATGATGTGAAAGCCGCGAACCATGCGGTCCATGTCGTCGCGGTCAGCCAGGAAGTTGGGGTCGATCAGCGGCGCGTCCGCCGGGTCCTTGCTCGCCAGGCGCAGGCTGCCCCGGCTCAGGGGCCGCAGCAGGCAGACATGGCAGGAATGCCCATGCCCGAGGATGGTCTTGCGGCCATGGTCGACCAGGATGCCGGTGACGAAGTGCAACTGCAGGTCGGGTATCGCCTCATCCGGTGCGCTCTTGATGAAACCACCCGCCTCGGCGAAATTGGTCGTCAGCATTCCGGTGCGCTGGCGACGCCATTCGAAGATGCCCCGGATCGCCTGCACCACGCCGTGCGGCGAGATGCCCACCAGTTCCCTGGCGCGTGGCGCATGGGTGTTGATCACCACGTCCGGGTGGTCGTGCAGGTTTTGGCCGACGCCGGGCAGGTTGTGCAGCGTGGCGATGCCGTTCTCGAGCAGGTGGTCGTGCGGTCCGATGCCCGACAACATCAGGATCTGCGGCGATTGCAGCGCTCCGGCGCACAGCAGCACTTCGCGCCCCGCGCGCAGTTGCTTGAGCTGGCCTTCGTGCTGGAACTCGACCCCCACGGCGCGTTTTCTCTCGAGCAGGATGCGGGTGGTCAAGGCACCGGTGAACAGCTGCAGATTGGGCCGCGCCAGGTGGGGTGTCAGGTAGGCCTTGGCGGCGCTGAACCGTTCGCCATCCTTGTGCGTGACCTGGTACACACCCACGCCCTCCTGCTCGGGGCCGTTGAAGTCGTGGTTCTCGCGGAACCCGGCCTGGACACCGGCCTGTACGAACAGTGACGCGAACGGATTGGGCGAGGTCAGGTCCTTGACGTTGAGCGGGCCCCCGCTGCCATGCAGTGCATCCGCTCCCCGTTCGTTGTTCTCGGAGCGTTTGAAATACGGCAGCACGTCGTCGAACGACCAGCCGGAGTTGCCCTCGGATGCCCAGTGGTCGTAGTCGGCGCGATGTCCGCGGGCGTAGATCATGGCGTTGACTGAACTCGACCCGCCCAGCACCTTGCCCCGGGGCATGTAACCGCGCCGGCCGTTGAGCCCCGGTTGTGGCGTGGTCGCGAACTTCCAGTTGTCCTGGCCGTTCTTGGCCAGCAGCACCAGGCCGGCTGGGCAGTGGATCAGGATGTTCTTGTCCACCGGACCGGCTTCGAGCAGGGCCACGGTGACGCCGGGGTCTTCGCTCAGCCGCCCCGCCAGGGTGCAGCCGGCCGAGCCGCCGCCGATGATGATGTAGTCGAACATGTGCGCGCATTTCCCTCACGGTGTGGTCCCCGCGCGCCGGCCACGGGGCGCGGCGCCATGGGCCCGCAACGCGTGTGACCATGCGGCGCCGGGACGCACGATTCCAATGCCCGAACCATAGACCAGTTTCACCCTGCTTTTCTAAGGTGCGCTCTTTAATGCGCGTCTCCCGTTCCGCCGACGGCCCGCGCGACGTCAAGCTCGCGGTTCCAAGGAAATGGGTGGCGCCGCAGGCGGTGTCAACCCCGAGCAACTGTTCGCAGCCCGCTACAGCGACTGCTTCCTGGGCGCGATGAAAGTCGTCGCAGGCGCCGAGGCGTTATCCTGCAACGCCAGCCCCGCATCGCGAGGCTGACCTTTTTTAGTCATGGAGGCCGATCACGTGACCCATATCCAACTGCTGATCGACAAGGCCGACCTGTCCCGGACCCGGTTGCGCAGCGTCGAAGACACCGCACTGGCCGAGGGCCAGATCCGTGTCGCGGTGGCCCGTTTCGCATTCACATCCAACAACATCACCTATGCCGCCTTTGGCGACGCGATGCATTATTGGGATTTTTTCCCCACCGGCGAGGATGGCTGGGGCATCGTGCCGGTCTGGGGTTTCGCCGACGTGGTGCAGTCTGCCCACCCTGGCGTGGCAGTGGGCGAGCGGCTGTACGGTTATTTCCCGATGGCCGAGCAGTGTGTGCTGCAGCCCGTGCGCCTGACCCCCAACGGCTTTGGTGATGCGGCGCCGCACCGGTCAAGCCTGCATGCCGTCTACAACCAATATCTGCGCGTGGACAGCGACCCGTTCTACCGCGCGGACTCGGAAGATCTGCAGGCCTTGTTGCGGCCGCTGTTCATCACCTCGTGGCTGATCGACGACTTCCTGGCCGACAACGACTTTTTCGGTGCTGCGGCCGATCCGGCGCGGCCCGGCGTGATGTTGCTGTCGAGCGCGTCGAGCAAGACAGCCTATGGCACGGCCTTCCTGCTGGCGCAACGCAAAGGTGTCGAGGTGGTGGGCCTGACGTCGGCTGCCAACGTGGGATTTTGCGAGAGCCTGGGCTGTTATCACCGCGTGTTGACCTACGAGCAGCTGAACCAGCTGGCTGCCGACACGACCTGCCTCTATGTCGATTTCGCCGGCAATGCCGCGTTGCGCAGCGCCGTGCACCATCGGTTCCCCGGGCTGGGGTACAGCTGTTCGATCGGTGGCACCCATGTCGATCAGCTCGGCGGGGCCCGTGACCTGCCTGGTCCCAAGGCCAGCCTGTTTTTTGCCCCGGCGCAGATCAAGAAGCGCAACACCGACTGGGGCGCGGCTGCGCTGGCCGAAAAGCTGGTGCATGGCTGGCAGGCATTCCTCGCCAAGGTGTCCGACCCGGCGTCACCGTGGCTGACGATTCAGGTCCATGCCGGCCGCGCAGCCTTGCAACCCGTGTACGCCGCGGTGTTGGCGGGCGATGCAGATCCGCGGCTGGGCCAGGTCGTTGCGCTGCGCGCGCGCTGAGGTGGGCCGCGGCTACCGGTCAGTACCACCGGGACGCGCCATCTCGGGTGGCGCATCCGTGGGCACGTCGATCTGCCAACCGGTGGCGGCGGCCACCTCCCGGCGCAGGTGGCGCACTTCGACGCGCAACAAGCCGATTTCGCGCATCAGGTCGCGCTCCACCTCACGCTCCTCGGTTCCGACGAACATGGCCGCCAGCGATGCGGTGACCAGCGACAACACCGCCAGGCCCAGCAACACCACGATCACCGCGAACGCGCGCGCCGCCAGCGTGGTCGGGACCAGATCCCCGTAACCCACGGTGGCCGCGGTGGTGAAGGCCAGCCACATCGCGTCGTTCAAGGTCGGGGTCCGCGGCTCGAGTATCCAGAAACCGGCCCCGCCCAACAACAAGATCAGCAGGCACAGTGCGAGCGAATACCGCAGGCCATGGCGGCCGAGATGGCGGTGTCGGGCGGAGTGGTCGGACATTGTTGGACTGTAGCGTGCCTGCCCGGTGGCTGCGATGGGTTGAATCGCAAAAAAAGGGGGCAGCAATGGCTGCGCGTGGCGGGCGCCGGGCTGCACGGCCAGCCTGCTCTGGCGGGTCATGAACTCTTGCCGTTGGACGTCTCGCAGCGGATGGCATCACCCACCTGCAGCACACCGCCCGCCAACACCCGGGCGGTCATGCCGCCATGGCCCCGCATGGCGTTGTAACCCCCGCTTCCGAGCAGGTCCTCCATGCGCGAACAGGGCTCGCACGGACCGGTGACTTCCAGCACCACCTGCGCGCCGAACCGCAGCACCAGGGGCTGGTCCCGGAACAAGCTGCGCGCGGCCAGCAGGTTGATGCCCGACACCACCAGGTTGCGGCGCAGTTGCGCCGGATCGACATCGCCTGGCAAGCCTGCCAGCGCTGCGATGACCGGCAGGTGTTCGGCCTGGATCAGCGTGAGCTGCCGTTTGCTGCCGCCGCCTGGCGCCATCGCGTCTGCGGTGCGATCGCCGATCAGGCCGCGACCTGCGACCACTTCGGCTTGCACTGCACTGACCATCGGCGCACGGCGCGCTGGCCGCAGCAAAATAGCGCTCAGGCGGCCGGCGCGGGGAAAGTGGCTGGTGAGATCGCGCAGCGTCATGATTGCAATCCCTGAGCCTGGCCATCGGCGCTGGCGCGGTATTCATCCGGGGTGACCTTGATCAGACCTTGGGCCGGCACATGCGCGCTGCGAAGCATGATTGGCGCCGGCAATTGCGGGCTGGACAACGCGATTTCGAGTGTGGGCCGCAGGATGGGCATGGAAGTCGGTGTGGCGGTAGCGTGTATGCAGTATCCGGTTCGCACTATATCAATCAAGGCCGACAAGGCCACAATCGGTCTGGTTTTCAACGCTCCCGAAAGATGGCGAAACACATGCGCAAGGCCCTCGACCGCAAAGCCGTGATCTGCATGCTGGTGTTGTGCCTGACATGGGCGCTACAACAGATCGTGCTCAAGGCCACGGCAGCTGATTTCACGCCGATATTCCAGCTCGGCTTGCGGTCGGGTGGCGCCGCGGTGCTGGTCGTGCTGCTGATGGCCTGGCGCGGCGAGCGTATTTCGCTGCGCGACGGGACGCTTCCTGCAGGCCTGCTGGTGGGGCTGTTGTTCGGCATGGAGTTCCTGCTGGTGGGCGAGGGACTGCGCCACACCAGCGCCGCGCACATGGTGGTGTTTCTCTACACCGCACCGATCTTCGCTGCGCTGGGCCTGCATCTGCGCCTGCCGGCGGAGCGGCTGGCGCCACTGCAGTGGCTGGGCATCGGGCTGGCCTTTGGTGGCATTGCCATTGCCTTTCTCGGGCGTGATGCGGGCAACACGAGTTTCTCGAAGGACATGTTGCTTGGCGATTTCATGGGCCTGCTGGGCGGCCTGGTATGGGGAGCCACGACGGTGGTCGTGCGCTGTTCCCGGTTGACGTCTGCACCTGCCACACAGACCTTGCTGTACCAGTTGGTCGTGGCGTTCGTGTTGCTGACCAGCGTGGCGCTGGCCACTGGCCAGACCCACTTCAACCCGACGCCGCAGGTCTGGGCCAGCCTGCTGTTCCAGGTGCTGGTGGTGTCCTTCGCCAGCTTCCTGCTCTGGTTCTCGCTGATGCGCACCTACCTGGCATCACGACTGGGTGCATTTTCATTCCTGACCCCCTTGCTGGGGGTCGTGTTGGGCGCAGTGTTGCTGGGCGAGAGAATCGAGCCGCACTTCGTGCTGGCGACCCTACCGGTACTGCTGGGCATCGTACTGGTCAGCGGCCACGGCACCGTGGGCCGTGGCCGATCGAAATCGCAGGGAGTATTTTTGCAATGAGCGAGAAAACAGAACGAGTCCCGGGTGCGCAAAGCGCCGCCAAGGCGCTGGCGCTGCTCAAACTGGTGGGCAACTACCACCCGCAGGGCGTCCGCCTGAAGGATCTGATCGCCGAAACCGGGCAGGACCGCTCGACCGTGCATCGGCTGCTGGCCTGCCTGATCGATGAGGGATTCCTGGAGCGTGCGGCGCCGTCCAAGTCGTACCGGCTCGGCATGGAGGCGATGCAACTGGGTTTGATGTCTGCCTCCATGGCCCCGGTGGTGGACCGTTTTCGGCCGGTGTTGCAACGACTGGCGCGCCAGACCGGCGACACCATTTTCCTGATCGCGCGCAGCGGCGACCACTCCTTGTGCCTGCATCGCGAAGAGGGGCCGTATCCGGTCAAGGCGTTCGTCATCGAACCCGGCTCCCGCCGCTTGCTGGGTGTCAGTTCGGTCGGAATGTCCATTCTGTCGAGACTGCCCGAGTCCGAAGTCATTGCCCATCACCGGCGCCATGAGGCCGAATACCTGCGTCTGCGCATGTCGGGCGACAAACTGATGCGCGCCGTCGGCGATACGCGCAGAAAAGGGTATTCCGAGGCGCATGATTTCCGCACCGACGAGACCAATGGTGTCGGATGCAGTTTTCGACTGTCGCGCAACAGTTATGCGGGTATCAGCATTGCAGCAATCCAGTCGCGCATGCCGCCGCAGCGGCGCCAGGATCTGGCCCGGCAACTGATGCAAGAGGCGCGTGCGCTCGATTGGAAGCCCGACGCAGGCGGTGAAGTACCCGCCGCCTAGAGCTTGGTATGGCCGCGCCAACCGCGCACCCGTCGTCAGTCGAGTTTCATGCCGGCGCTCTTGATGATCGTGCCCCACCGTGTGTGATCGGCAGCGACCATGGCTGCGAATCGATCCATCGACATGCCCCCAGGGTCCAGCGCCATGTCACTGAGTTTGGCCACCACGTCGGGCTGCTTGAGCGCCTTTGTCACTTCCGCTGCCAGGAGCTTGACGACATCGGGAGGCGTTTTTCCGGTGACGAAAATGCCGACCCAGCTGAACGACTCGAAGCCGGGGAATCCTTGCTCGGACACTTCGCCGGCCAGCAGCGCCATCACAACCGGCCCGGCTCCTTTGTACGGCACGTGCACCATGTCCAGGCCTGCCACTTCGTTGAGCTTGTGACCGTACAGACTGCCGATCGAGCCGTTTCCGACCGACGCGTAGTTGTGTGTGTTGCGCTCGGCCTTCACCTGGGCGACGAACTCCTTCATCGTTTTGGCATTGGTCTTCGATGTATTGACGGCCAGCCACAGCGGCGACGAGAACATGTCGGTGAGCGGAATCAGGTCTTTCAGCGGGTCGAAGGGAATCGACGTGTACAGGGCGGATGCCTGCACCAGCAGCTGGTTGATGACCAGCAGGGTGTGACCATCGGGTGGCGCCTTGGCCACCATGTCTGCGCCGATCGTGCCGCTGGCGCCCGGCTTGTTTTCGACCACCATGGTCCAGCCAAGCGAATCCTCGAGCTTTTTTTCGAATTGATCTTGATATGTGAGAAAAGCAATGGGTTTTGCATCTATCTCCCAATATGCAAGATTATTTGAAAATAAATCTTGTCATTCGAATAATGCGCCACTTTAATCGAATGTGCCATCAACGTAGAGGGGATGGGAGAGGGGTATCGGTGGATCTGCAGCGCGCTCGGCCGTCAATGGCGGTGCGACCGTCATCGTGGCGGCGCGCGACGCCGGCAAACTCAAGGCCTTTGCGGAGTCGACGAACCATCCGGACAAGGTCATCACCGAAATCGCCGACTTCTCGTTGCAAAGCCAGATCTGGAGCCTCGTGGAACGACTGCAGGCGCGCGGCACCCAGATCGACGTACTGGTCAACAACGTGGGTATCCAGAAACGCGACCAGATCCTGACCAACGAGGGTACGATCTGGTTCGATCGCAAGGAGCGCCCGTCGCACATCCATGCGCACACGCCGAAGTCGGCAGCCGATGGCGCCGACGTGGTCCGCACGCTGGAGTCGTTCGTGCAGGAGCCGGCCGCGGCGTCGCTTCGCAAGCGCGCGTGAGCAGCGCCGGGGCGGCGACCCGCGGCCATCCGCAGCCGCCACCCCGTGTCATGCGTTATTTGACCAGCCCGGTCATCGGCGCCACTTGCTGCATCCAGCGGCCGCCCTTGACCATGTCGATCGAGGCATATTCCGGGCTCACGTGGTTGCCAACGAAAGACTGCTTCGAATAGGTCGTGAAATCCTGGTGCGAGACGCCCTGGGCAGCCTTGGCGAAACTCTCGGCGGTGAGATTCTTGCCCGCCGCCTGCACGCTCTTGATGAACCAGTCGGTGTACGAATAAGCATTGGCTGCGTTCTCGTCCGGGTCGGCGTTGAACTTCTGCTTGAACGCCGTCTGGAACTTCTTCGCGTCTGCGTCGGTGGCATCCGATCCGTGCAACTTCCAGCCGCCGATGCCGTACAGGCCTTCGACCGCATCCTTGCCCAGTGCCGCGACGATGCCGCTGCGGCCCGGCAACGCGGTCAGCACCTTGACTTCCTTCCAGCCCAGCTTGCGCACCTCGGCCATCACCGCCACGGTCTCGCGCACGATGGTGCCGGCCAGGATCATGTCCACATTGGCGGCCTTCATCTTGGCGACCTGGGACGAGAAGTCGATGTCACCGGCCTTCCACGCGGCCTCGGCCGCGGGCGTCAGGTTCGCCTCCTTGAGCGCGGCATTCATGCCAGCCTTGACCAGATCGCCGAACGGGCCTTCCTGGTAGATCACGCCGATCTTCTTCGCGCCCCAGTTCTTGATCGCCCAGGACACGCCGGTGGCGGTCGTGCTGTCGTAGTTCTGCACCGTCGTGAACAGCAGCGGGCTGTTACCCGAGACCTTCTGGATGATGCCCGACGCAGCCCAGGGTGCGAACACGATGACACCGGCATCGGTGGCCATCTTGACCGTGGCCGCGTTCGGTCCGGAGCCGAACGGGTTGAGGATGGCGAACACGTCGTCGCTCTTGGTCAGTTTCTGCACCGCGCGCACGGCCAGTTGCGGCTGGCTGCCGTTGTCTTCGACCACCAGGCGGAACTTGCGGCCATTCACGCCGCCGGCTGCGTTGGCCTCGTCCAGGCGCATCTGCATCGCGTTGCGCAACATCGGCATGCCGGCCGCCACCGGACCGGACAGGTCGAGATGGGTGCCGATGACGATTTCGGTGTCGCTGACGCCGCCGGCGAATGCCAGCGAGGCGCCCAGGGTGGCGGTGATGCCGATCAGGCGGGACAGAGATTTCTGCATGGTTTGCTCCTTATGAAAATACACGTTGATGTCGACAGGGATGGAACGGAAAAACTCGGTACGGCGGATTGTGGGGCACTCAGTCCCTATTCAGGCGGAATACATGGCGGCGATCAGTGTGGCGTATTTGACGGCGATCACCTTGCGCTTGAGTTTCATCGTCGGTGTGAGTTCTTCGTCCTCGGCGCCGAGCAGCTCGGCGATGATGCGGAAATCCTTGATCTGCTCCACCCGGGCCAACTGCAAGTTGGCCTGTTCGACCTGCGATCGGATCAGCTCCACCACCTCGGCCGTGCGGGTCAGGCTGGCAAAGTCGGTATAAGGCACCTGGCGCTCCTGCGCGAAACGCGCCACATGTTCCTGGTCGATCATGACCAGCGCGGTGAGGAAATGGCGGCCGTCGCCGATCACCACTGCGTCGGTGATGTAGGGGCTGAACTTGAGCCGGCTCTCGATTTGGCTGGGCGTGATGTTCTTGCCGCCCGAGGTGATCAGGATGTCCTTGATCCGGTCGCGGATCGCCAGGTAACCCTGGCCATCGAGTTCCCCGCAGTCACCGGTGCGCAGCCAGCCTTCGGCGTCCAGCGCCTCGGCGGTACGGTCCGGGTCGCGCCAGTAGCCGGCGAACACATGCGGCCCGCGCACCTGGATTTCGCTCTCGGCGCCGATGCGGATCTGCATGCCGACGCCGGCGACCCCGGCCCAGCCGAGCCGGATACCGCCCACCGGTGTCGCGGTGCAGAAACCGCAGGTCTCCGTCATGCCGAACGCTTCGCGCAGTTCGATGCCGATCGACAGGAACCAGCGGATCAGGTCCGGTGGCACCGGGGCCGCGCCGGTCAGCGCCGTCTTCACGTTCTGCAGGCCCAGGAAGATGCGCAGGTTACGGAACGCCGCCGCGTCCAACATGCGTTCGCGCAGCGACGGCGGGGTTTCCGCCTGCCCATCGAGCCGTTGCTGGACCCGTGTCCGGTTGCCGGCCAGCGCCCGCTGGTAGGCCCAGCGCGCGGGCGCGATCGCATCGCGCATGAACAGGTCGATCTGCGAGTACATCTTTTCCCAGAACCGCGGCGGCGCGAACAGCACCTGCGGCGCCACCTCGCGCAGGTCGTTGAACACCGTGCCGGCGTTCTCCGGGAAATGCACCACCAGGCCCACCGCCAGCGGGTTGAACACGGTGGACATGCGTTCGGCAATATGGCACAGCGGCAGGAATGACAACGACCGGTCACCGGGCGCAGCGTCCAGATAGGCGGTGGCCTGGCCGATCTGGAACACCACGTTGCGGTTGGACATCATCGCGCCCTTGGGCGAGCCGGTGGTGCCCGATGTATAGACCAGGAAGGCGGTGTCCGATGGTTTGCCGGCATCGATGGCGGCGTCGAAGTCCGCGCCGCGGCTGCGCGCCAGCTCCATGCCCCGTGCCAGCAACGCGTCGAAGAACAGGACCCGGTCGTCGCGCAGGTTGCGCAGGCCTTCGCGGTCCATCACGACGATGCGCTGCAGTTCCAAGCAGGCGTCGCGCACGGCCAGCGCCTTTTCCAGTTGTTCCTGGTTCTCGACCAGCAACACCCGCGCCTGCGAATGCTGCAGGATGTAGGCGACCTGGTCACTCGACGAGGTCGGGTAGATGCCGTTGCCCACCAGGCCCATGCATTGCCCGCCCATGTCGGCATACAGCCACTCGGGCCGGTTCTCGGCCAGCACGCAGATCACGTCGCCGCGTTGCAGGCCCAGGTCGGCCAGCGCAAGCCCGATCGCACGTGCATGCGCGAAATAACCATTCCAGCTGACGGTCTGCCAGATGCCACGGCGCTTGTGGCGCAGCGCGCCCGCCTCGCCCCAGGCCTGGCAACGCGCGCGGAACACCTTGGCCGGGGTGTCGCAATCGAGGAAAGTGCAGGAATTCATCAGCATGATCATCCTAGCGCCAGGTCTTGCGCCGGCTCCAGCGTTGTGCGGTTCCGCTCAGGCCGTGGGTCTGTCCCAGCCCCAGGTAGGCGTCGCGCACATCCGGCTTGCGTGCCAGCGCCGCGCAGGTGTCGGCGGCCACGACCCGGCCCAGTTCCATGATGTAGCCGTCGTCCGCGTGGGCCAGCGCGACCGCTGCGTTCTGCTCGACCACCAGCATCGCGGTGCCGGTTTCGTCGCGGATGCGGCGCACGATGCCGAAGATCTCCTTGGTCAGCAAGGGCGACAGGCCCAGCGACGGTTCGTCGAGCATCAGCAGCTTGGGCTGGCTCATCACGGCGCGCCCGATGGCCAGCATCTGCTGCTCGCCGCCCGAGAGCACGCCGGCGTGTTGTTGCGCGCGCTCCTTCATCCGGGGGAACCACTGGTAGACCCGCTCCAGGTCGCGCTGCACTGCGTCGCTGTCGCGGCGGGTATAGGCGCCCATGGCCAGGTTGTCGCGCACGCTCAGGAACGGGAACACCTGGCGCCCTTCCGGCACCAGCACCAGGCCCTTGCGGCAGACCGCATCGGCATCGCGTCCCTGCACCTGCTCGCCGCGAAACACCACCTGGCCCTTGAACGGGTCGATCACGCCGGCGACCGTGTTGAGCAAGGTTGTCTTGCCCGCGCCGTTGGCGCCCAGCACTGCGACGATGCGGGCTTCGGACACCTGCAGGTTGATGCCCGAGATCGCGACGATCGGCCCGTACCAGGTCTCGAGATTGCGCACGTCCAGCATCGGTTCCATGGCTCTCACGCTCTCAGCTCCCCAGGTAGGCCGCCACGACCAGCGGATCGTTCTGCACCTCGCGCGCGGTGCCGCTGGCCAGCATCGCGCCCTGCGCCATGCAGATCACGCGGTCCGCCACTGCGCTGACCAGCGACATGTCGTGTTCGACCATCACCACGGTGATGCCCAGATCGGTGCGGATATCGTCGATCCAGAACGCCAGGCGGCGGGTCTCCTCCGGGTTCAGTCCCGAGGCCGGTTCGTCCAGGAACAGCAGTCTGGGCCGGGTGGCCAGCGCGCGGCCGAGTTCGACCACCTTGCGCACGCCATACGGCAGACTGGCGACCAGGTTGTTGCGCCACGGGGAGAGATCCAGGAATTCGATCACGTCCTCGACGGCGGCGCGTGAATGCTCCTCGAGCCGGGTCACGGCCGGCGTGCGCAGCAATTGTTGCCACCAGGCGCCGTGGCCGAACCGGTGCCGGCCCAGCAGCAGGTTGTCCAGCACGGTGGCGGCCTCGAACAGCTCGATGTTCTGGAACGTGCGCGCCACACCCAGCGCCGCGACCGCATGGCGCTCGACCCGGGTCAGTTCGTTGCCGTCGAACCGCACGCTGCCGCCACTGGGGTCGAACACCCGGGTCACGACATTGAGCACCGACGTCTTGCCGGCTCCGTTCGGGCCGATGATGGCCAGCACCTCGCCGGCACGCACCTCGAACGACAGTTGGCGGATCGCATGCACGCCACCGAAGGACAGGGACAGGTCGTGCACCTGCAGCAGTGTTGCCAGGTTCGCGGACGCCGTCATTTGTAGCGCTCCGATTTCATGTAGCGCTTGGTGCGCTTGAAGGTGTCCTTGCGATACAGCGGAAAGCTCTGCACCAGCGTGCGCAACTTGATCCAGCGCCCGTTGATGCCGGTGGGCTCGAACAACACGAACAGCGCCAGGATGAAGCCGAAGATGAAGGTTTCGAGCCCGAACTGCTTGGCGATCTGATCCGGCAGGAATGGCTTGACGCGCGATATCAGGGTCGGCAGCAGGCTGATGAGGATCGCGCCCAAAATGGCCCCGCGCAGGCTGCCCAGGCCGCCGATCACCACCATCAGCACCAGTTCCATCGACAGGATCAGCGTGAACGCATCCGGTGTCAGGTACTTGGTATGGTGTGCCAGCAGCGCGCCGGCCAGCCCGGTGACGCCGGCCGACAACGCAAATGCGGCGACCTTGACCCGGGCCACCGGGATGCCTAGCGAATAGGCCGCTGCCTCGGAGTCGCGCACACCGACAAAAGCTCTCCCGATGGCGGAACGCAACAGGTTCAGCAAGGCCAGCAGCACCAGGGCCAGCAGGGACAGGCAGAAGAAATAAAAAGCCTTGCCGCCGCCAAGTGAAAGCCCCACCAGCACCGGATCCGGCACGGCGAGGCCGGTAAAACCGCCGGTGACCGCGCTCCACTGGCCGATCACATGGGTCACGATGACCGAGAACGCCAGCGTGACCATGGCCAGGTACAGACCGGAGACCCGGATCGCCGGAATTCCGAGCGCCAGCCCGAACAGGCCGCAGAGCAGTCCGGCCAGTGGCAGCGACACCATCAGCGGCACACCCTGGCCGAGCATCCAGGCGTGCCCATAGGCGCCCACGGCCAGAAACGCAGCATGGCCAAGCGACACCTGCCCGGTGTAGCCGGTCAGCACCATCAGACCCAGGCTGGCGATGCACAGGATGAAGACATAGGCCAGTTCGCCCACCAGGTAGTTCGATGCCAGCCAGGGCAGGGCCAGCAGCAGGGCCGCCAGCAGGGCGTAGGCGATGCGCTGGTCGGCATGGCGCAATAGTGCGAAGCTGTCGCGGTAACGGGTGTTGTAGTCGAATCGCATGGTGCTGCGTGCTAGACCCGTTTGCCGTGCGCTTCGCCGAGCAGGCCGTGAGGGCGCACGATGAGCACCGCGATCAGCACCACATAGGCCACCACGTCCTTGGAGCCGTCGGGCAGGTAGACGCCGGCGTACTGCTCGATCAACCCGATCGACAGGCCACCGACGATGGCGCCGGCAATGCTGCCGAATCCGCCAAGCACCAGCGCCGCCAGTGCCTTGAGCACGACGAACCACAAGGTGATGTCGACCAGCGTGATCGGCGCCAGCAGCACGCCGGCCACCGCCGCCGTTGCCCCGGCCAGTGCCCAGACCATCGAGTTGACGCGCTTGACGCGGACCCCGGTCAGGTACGCAGCCAGCTGGTTCTGCGATGCCGCCTGCATCGCGACGCCGAGCCGGGTGCCGCGGAAAAACAGCAGCAAGGCGGCCGTCACCGCCAGTGCGACGCCCACGATGACCAGCTGCAGGTCGGCGATCGCGATGCCGGCCAGGCTGCTGGTCTGCCCGGTCCAGGGCGTGGCGTAATTGCGCGACTCGGGGCCGAAACCCATGCTGACCAGGCCGCGCAGCATGAAGGCCAGAGCGATGGTGAGCATCACGCCGGCGAACTGCGGCTGGCCAGTAATACGCCGCACGATGAGCGCATCGATTCCGTAGGACAGTGCGGCCGCGATCAGCACCGTCACACCCAGCGCGGCCCAAAATGGCAGGCCGGCCACCGTGATCAGGCCCCAGGCGGTGAAGGCCGATACCACCAGCATGTCGCCATGCGCGAAGTTCAGCACCTCGGTGGCCTTGTAGGTGAGCACCAGCCCCAGCGCAACCAGTGCGTAGATCGCTCCCACGGCAATTCCGTTGACCGTCAGCTGCGCGAAAACCTGGAGTGCCGCTCCGGTCACGGCATGGCCCTCCGTCCCGCGGCGCTCACTGGCGTACCTGCGGCCTGCGGCCTGCGGTGCGAGCGCCTTGGGAGCGGCCCGGCGGCGCGCCAGGAAACCCTGCGTCCTTCGGACTGCGGGGCTGAGCGCCTTGGGAGCGGCCCGGCGGCGCCGCAGATCGCGATGAGGGCGCGGCGGGCGCCGCGGCGCTCGCGTTCGTGGAGCGCGGTGCCCACCAGCGCGCTGCCGGTGGAGCCCATCGCATGGCCCAGCGCGATGGCACCGCCGTTGACGTTGATCAAGGCGTGGGTCATCGTGTACTCCTGGGAAAAAATGGCGGCCCCCGCCGCATGTCGTCAGCGGCCCCTGCCATCGTGATCATGCCGGCCTGCCGCTGAGCAGCCCGTCGCGCAAGTCGGCCCCGTTGGCCCAGCACGAATGTGTGCCGCTGCACAACTTGTGCGGCAAGGCGATCCGGCAAACCGGGCCGTCGGCGAAACGCCTGCAGTCGATCAAGAGCGCCTCGGAGCCCTGGGTGTTCTCGTTGGTGACGAAGGTCACCAGGTAACCGTCATCCTCACCCCGGGCGTTGATGCGTGGCGCAAACGGCGCCTCGCTGGCGAACTGGCCCTCGGGCAGGCGGATCTCCCACGACTGGCCGGTCTGCAGGTCGTGCTTGACATACCCGTTGAACAGGAACCAGCCCGGCACCTGCACTGCGCTGTAGGCATAGCGGTAGGGCTTGCCGGCATGACGCTGGTTGAACATGCCGAATTCCAGCGTACGCTCGTCCAGTCGCTGCTCGGTCGTCTTGCCGCTGGCCAGATCGAAGCGCCAGCGGTGCAGCCGGGTCTTCATCTTGTATTGGTCCAGGTAGGACATC
>CAZADK010000023.1:4433-16242 GCA_964483855.1 uncultured Rhodoferax sp. | reverse complement strand
AATCTGTCTTGCCGTCCTTGCTCAGGTTCTGGATGATCACGTCGACATCGATGTTGGCGTCGGCTATCGGGCCGAGAATCTGGTAAGCAATGCCGGGTTTGTCGGGCACACCCATCACCGAAATCTTGGCCTCGTCGCGGTTGAAGGCGATGCCCGACACGATGGCTTGTTCCATTTGTTCGTCTTCCTCAAAAGTGATCAATGTGCCAGACTTGGCTTCTTCTTCAATTGCGATGTCCCAGGGTGTGAAACTCGACAAAACCCGCAGCGGCACCCTGTATTTTCCGGCAAATTCGACCGCACGGATCTGCAGCACCTTGGAGCCCATGGAGGCCATCTCCAGCATCTCCTCGAAACTCACCGTCTTGAGCCGGCGCGCCTCGGCCACCACCCGCGGATCGGTGGTGTAGACACCATCGACGTCGGTGTAGATCAGGCACTCCTTTGCCTTCATGGCCGCCGCCACCGCCACCGCCGAGGTGTCGCTGCCGCCACGCCCGAGGGTGGTGATGTTGCCGGCTTCGTCCATGCCCTGAAAACCGGTGACGATCACGACCCGGCCCAGCGCCAGGTCGGCGCGCACCTTCTTGTCGTCGATGGATTCGATGCGCGCCTTGGTGTAGGCGCTGTTGGTGCGAATCGGCACCTGCCAGCCAGCATAACTGACCGATCCCAGACCCTCGGCCTGCAGTGCGATCGCCAGCAAGGCAGACGAAGCCTGCTCGCCGGTGGCGGCCAGCATGTCGAGTTCGCGGCTGTAGTCGGCTGTCGGCTTGGCCGGTGCGAGTTCCTTGGCCAGTGCCAACAGGCGATTGGTCTCGCCGCTCATCGCGCTGGGCACAACAACCATCTGATGCCCGGCACGGGCCCACTTGGCAACGCGTTTGGCGACATTGCCGATGCGCTCGGTCGAGCCCATGGACGTGCCACCGTATTTGTGAACGATCAAAGCCATTGGATGTGAAAAAGTCGGGTTCTGCTGCGCCCGCGCCACTGCTGCGGCGGCTGCCTTTGCTGCGGCAGCGGACCTGAATACCGTGCTCGGCTAGGTCGGATCGGGCCGGCCATTGTACCAACACAACAATCCGCCCCGACGCCGCGCAAAGCCGGTGGACACCCGGATGTCGATCCGGTGGCCGCGCGTGGTGCAGGCCGCGATCTGGCGCTGCAGTTCACGCAACTGGGCCGCGCTGGCGGCAACGTCATGACGCGCGCGCAGCCAGTGGCGCAACAGGTTGGCCTGGCGTTCGCCCGGAATCGACTGCAGGGCGGCGATCGGCAAACCGTTGGGCTCGGCGATGCGATCCATGTCGGCCTGCGCCATCACATCGAGCAACTGCTGGGCCCGGGCCGCATGCTGCGCACTGCGTGCAAAGGTCTCGCGGAACTGCGGGAACGCAGCCTGCAACGCCGGCAGCAAACGCGCCCGGATGCGGTTGCGGGTCAGCGATTCGTCCGCATTGCTGGGATCCTCCACATGGGCCACGCCATGGCTGGCCAGCCAGGCGCGCAGGTCCGCTCCCGGCACCGCCAGCAAGGGCCTGTGATAGACCACGCCACGCCGCTCCCGCTGCGCCGGCATTGCCGCCAGCCCCGGCAAACCGGCGCCGCGGCTCAGCGCCAGCAACAAGGTCTCGACCTGGTCGTCCGCATGCTGCGCCAACGCCACGCTGGGATAACGGATCGATCCGTCCGCGGCGCGCACCGCAGCGTCCAGCGCCTGGTACCGCATGTTGCGCGCGGCGTCTTCCGGGCTCTCGCCCGCGCCATGGCGCGCGTCCACCCGGCGCACGATCAGAGGCACGCGCAATTCTGCGCACAACGCGGCGCAATGACGCTCGAAATCGTCAGCGGCGGCCTGCAAGCCATGGTGCACGTGGATAGCCACCACCTGCCCGGGCCAGCGACGAGCGCAGGCCAGCAGCAAAGCGGTGGAATCGGCACCACCACTGAACGCCACCGCCAGCGGCAGCGCAGGGTCGAATGCCGCCAATGCCTGCGCCACGGCAGGCCACTCGCGCGTGGCCGTCGGCGCCAGACTACTTTCCGCCGACCTTGGCGTCGGCCTTGGTGTCGGTGTAGCGGCCATATGCCTGCAGCCGTTCATACCGGCGGTCGAGCAGTTCCTTGCCTTTAAGATCGCTGACCAGCCGGAACGCGTCGCCGAGCGCTCGGCGCAGGAAGGCCGCCATCTGCTTGTGGTCGCGATGCGCGCCGCCCACGGGTTCATTGACGATCTTGTCGATCAGGCCCATCGCCTTGAGCCGATGCGCCGTGATGCCCATCGCGTCCGCCGCGTCGGGCGCCTTGTCCGAGGTCTTCCACAGGATCGACGCACAGCCCTCGGGGCTGATGACCGAATACACCGCATACTGCAGCATCAACACCTGGTCGGCCACCGAGATCGCCAGCGCGCCGCCCGAGCCGCCCTCACCGATCACCGTGGTGATGATCGGCACCTCGAGCTGGGCCATCTCGAAGATGTTGCGCCCAATGGCCTCCGACTGGCCGCGTTCCTCGGCGTCGATGCCGGGGTACGCTCCCGGCGTGTCAACGAAGGTGAACACCGGCAGCTTGAACTTCTCGGCCGTCTTCATCAGGCGCAAGGCCTTGCGGTAACCTTCGGGCTTGCACATGCCGAAGTTGCGCAGCGCCCGCTCCTTCGTGCCACGCCCCTTTTGCTGGCCGATGATCATGCAGGCGTTGCCGTTGAAACGGGCCAGCCCGCCGACGATGCTCAGGTCGTCGGCGAAATGCCGGTCGCCGTGCATCTCGACGAAATGGGTGAAGATCTCGCCCACATAGTCCAACGTGTAGGGCCGCTCCGAGTGGCGCGCAATCTTGGTGATCTGCCAGGGCGTCAGGTCGCTGTAGATATCCTTGGTGAGTTGCTGGCTCTTCTTGTTCAGCTGGGCGATTTCGGCCGAGATGTCGACTGCCGATTCGGTCTGCACGTAACGCAGCTCTTCGATCTTGGACTCCAGCTCAGCGATCGGTTGCTCAAAGTCGAGGAAAGTTTTTTTTGCCACCATGAGGCTCCATGTCTTGAACAACGCATCGCCGGGCAGCCGGCCGGCGTGGCCAACCGCGCGCCACCACACGCCCGGTCAATAGGCGACCGGCAGCGGGTCGAGCGAGCGCCAAATATACCAAGTCGCGACGCTGCAATATGGCGTCCAGGCCACGGCGACATCGCGCGCATCGCTGCGGCTGACCACGTCACCGGAGAAATAGTTCTGGCTGATGCCGTTGATCAGCCCCACATCGTCGAGCGGCAATACATTGGGCCGCATCAGGTGAAAGATCAGGAACATCTCGGCCGTCCAGCGGCCGATGCCGCGGATGCCGACCAGCTCGGTGACGATGGTTTCGTCGTCCATCGACTTCCAGGCCTCGACATCGATCGCACCGCTGTCGAAGTGCAACGCCAGGTCGACCAGGTACTCGATCTTGCGCGCGGACAGGCCGGCCGCGCGCATGTCGTCGACCTTGAGCTTGAGCACGCTGGCCGCCGTCATCTTGCGCGGCAACAACACGAAACGGTCCCAGACACTCTGCGCTGCCTTGACCGAAATCTGCTGCCCGACGATGCTGCGCGCCAGCGTCACGAACGCATCGCCGCGGGTCTGCAGGCAAGCGCCATCGGACTGCGCGATCAGGCGTTTCATGACCCTGTCCTTGCGCGACAGGTGCTTGCAGGCATCTTCCCAGTAGCCGGGTTGGGCCAGGGACAAGACGGAGTCGTTGACAGGCGCCATGTCAGTGCCGCCCGGCCGCTCCGAAGTCACGGACGGCCCCCGTGGGGCTGAGTCGTGCGGCTCCGACTCTGCCTGCGCAGAGCAGGACAGGACGAAGGGCCGTGGCCTCTGGCCGAGGCACGACCAGCGAACGCATTGCGCGTCGGGGCAGTTTCATTCGAGGCCCTCCATGCCCACGCGCGCGCGGCGCGACGCGGTGGTCGTCATCGTGCACGTTCCCATTGGGTGCCGGCCGGACCGTCCTTGAGCACGACACCGGTGTCGGCCAGTTCACGGCGGATCTGATCCGCCCGCGCAAAATCGCGCGCCTGCTTGGCGCTGGCACGCTGCGCAATCAAGTGTTCGATCGCCGCATCGTCCAACGACGGCTGGTCCGAACCGCCCCCCCGCTGGAGGTATTCATCGGGCTGCAACTGCAGCAGTCCGAGGCAAGCGCCCAGGGCCCGCAGCAGGCCCACCAGGGCTCGCGAGCGGCTGCGATTGATCTCGCTGGCCAGGTCGAACAACACCGCCACCGCCTCCGGCGTGCCGAAATCCTCGTCCATCGCGGCCTTGAATCGCGCGGCAAACGGCTGGCTCCAGTCCACTGCATCGAGCGGCTCGGGCGGCACGGTCTGCAAGGTGGTGTAAAGACGCCGCAGGGCGGTTGCCGCATCGTCCAGATGCTGGTCGCTGTAGTTCAGTGCGCTGCGGTAATGGGTGCGCACCAGGAAGAATCGCACCGTCTCGGCGTCGTAACGCGCCAGCACTTCGCGAATGGTGAAGAAGTTGCCCAGGCTCTTGGACATCTTCTCGTTGTCGACCCGCACGAAGCCGTTGTGCATCCAGAACCGCGCCAGCGGTTTGCCATTGGCGCCCTCGCTTTGCGCGATCTCGTTCTCGTGGTGCGGAAACTGCAGGTCGGCTCCACCGCCATGGATGTCGATCGTCTCGCCCAGCGTCTCGCCGCACATGGCCGAACACTCGATATGCCAGCCGGGCCGGCCCATGCCGTAGTTGCTGGCCCACTTCGCGTCTTCCGGCTCAAACGCCTTGGCCGACTTCCACAACACGAAGTCCAGCGGATCCTGCTTGCCTTCGAGCACGGCAACACGCTCACCGGCACGCAACTCGTCAAGCGACTTGCCCGACAACTTGCCGTAACCGGCAAACTTGCGCACCGAGAAGTTGACATCGCCGCCCTCGGCCTGATAAGCCAGGCCCTTATCCTGCAAGCGACCAATCAGGCTCAGCATTTGCGGCACGTAATCGGTCGCACGCGGTTCGATGCTCGGCGCCTCGATGCCCAGGGCGCCGATATCGCGGTTCATCGCCTCGATCATCTCCTCGGTCAGCTCGCGGATCGTGATGCCGCGCTCGAGTGCGCGCCGGATGATCTTGTCGTCGATGTCGGTGATGTTGCGCACGTAGGTCACGCGCAAGCCGCTGGCCCTGAGCCAGCGCTGGACCACGTCGAAGGCCATCATCATGCGGGCGTGCCCGATGTGGCACAGATCGTAGATCGTCATGCCGCAGACATACATGCGCACATGGCCTGGCTCGATCGCGGAGAAAGGTTCGACGGCACGCGACAGCGTGTTGTAGATACGAAGGCTCATACTTGCGCAAGGGTGCCCCGGCAGGGCCATGGAAAAAGCGACGGCGAGCGTCGAGGACAACGGAGTTTCGTAGCCCGGTGCTGACCTTGTCAAGGACGAATCTGCCCGACCCCCTGGGCTACAATCCGGCTCAGTATAGGGCGCATCGCCATGGCAATGCGCCCCGCCCCGCTACAGGAGATTTCATGATGCTTTCCGGCAGCGGCATTGGTCAGCGCATACGCCTGTTCTGCCTGGTCGCCACCCTTGTTTTCGCAACAGTTCCGGTTCGTGCGGACGATTACGCCCCGGTCAACCAGTTGCTGCGCGACGGCCAGCTGTCGGCGGCCCTGGCCAAGGCCGATCAATACCTGGCCCGCAAACCACGCGATCCGCAGATGCGGTTTCTCAAGGGCCTGATCCAGCAGGATGGTGGCCAGCGCGAGGCTGCCATCGCCACGTATGAAGCACTGATCCAGGAATATCCGGAATTGCCGGAGCCGTACAACAATGTCGCGGTGCTCTATGTGGATCAGGGCCGCTTCGAGAAAGCGCGTGAGGCACTGGAGATGGCCACGCGCAACAGCCGCAGTTATGCGATCGCACACGAGAACCTGGGCGACGTCTATGCTCGCCTGGCCAGCGAGGCTTACAGCCGGGCGGTACAACTCGACTCGGGCAACACGACGGTCGTGCCCAAGCTCGCGTTGATCCGCCAGCTCATCAACAACCCGGCTGCCAACCGGCTGGCGCCGTTTCCGGGGCCTGTCGCGCCGCCTGCGCGGCCCGCCTCCGCGACACGCTGACCGCGCGTCGGCACGGGTTGCCGGCCACCCCCCATGCAAACCACCCCAAGGAAACCCGCTGTGTATCCGTCACGAAACCGATCAAGTCGTCGCACTGTTCTGGCCATCATCGCCGCCTGCGCCGGCCTTGCACTGCCGGTAATGGCGCAAGACGCGCCCAAGGTGCTGTTTCGCACCAGCGCCGGCGACTTCACCGTCGAGCTGTTTCCGGACAAGGCGCCTAAAACCGTCGAGAACTTCCTGCAATACGTGCGCGACAAACACTACGACGGCACCATCTTCCACCGCGTAATCGACAACTTCATGGTGCAAGGCGGCGGCTTCGACGCGCGTTACGCCGAGCGCAAGACCCGCGCGCCGGTCTTGCACGAAGGCCGCGAAGCGCTGGCCAAGGGCGGCATGCGCAATGTGGTGGGCACGTTGGCCATGGCCCGCACCAACGACCCGAATTCGGCCAGCTCGCAGTTCTTCATCAACGTCAAGGACAATGCCTTCCTGGACCCGGTGCTGATTCCGCCCGGAGACCCGGTACCGCGGTTCGAATACCAGGGGCGAGTCTATGAAAACACGCCGCGCGCCAACCTGCTGGGCGCACCGCAGCTGTTCGGCTACACGGTGTTTGGCAAGGTCGTCGGCGGCATGGACGTGGTCTTGAAGATGAAAGCCACACCCACCGCTGGCGCCGGACCGTTCCCATCGGATGTCCCCAAGACACCCCTCGTCATCAACTCTGCAACCCTGGTGAAATGAACATGAGCAATCCGCAAGTAGAACTCCATATCGGCACACTCGGCGTCATCACGCTCGAACTCGACGCCGAAAAAGCGCCCCACTCGACCGCAAACTTCCTCGCATACGTGAAAAAGGGCCATTACGACAACACGGTGTTCCACCGCGTCATGCCCGGCTTCATGGTCCAGGGCGGCGGTTTCGAGCCGGGCATGAAGGAAAAAAAGAGCGGCACCCCGATCACCAACGAGGCCAACAACGGCCTGAAGAACGCCAACTACACAGTGGCCATGGCGCGCACCAGCGACCCGCATTCGGCCACCGCGCAGTTCTTCATCAACGTGGCCGACAACGGTTTCCTCAATCACACGGCTCCCTCGGCGCAGGGCTGGGGCTACGCGGTGTTCGGCAAGGTGGTCAAGGGCACCGACGTGGTCGACCAGATCAAGGCCTTCAAGACCGGCCGCAAAGGCTTCCACGACGACGTGCCCAACGAGGACGTGGTGATCGACAAGGCCGTCGCCCTCTGATGGCGATGCGCCCGGCCCGCGGGCCGGGCCTGTGATCCCATGACGCAACCGATCGCCGCAGCGTCTCCCCCAGACAGCGCCCGGCCCTTGCTGCGAAGCCTGCGTGCGAGCGCGCGCTGGCGCCAGATCGATTTCATATCCGACCTGCACCTGCACGCCGGTGCTGCCGCGACCTTCACGGCCTGGCAGCATTACCTGGAGCACACCACGGCGCAGGCCGTGTTCATGCTCGGCGATCTGTTCGAGGTCTGGGTCGGAGACGATGTATTGTCGGAGCCGACCGGGCGGCAGACGGCCAGCCCTGGTTTCGAGCGCTTGTGTGCGCATGTTTTGCAGCAGGCCAGTCGCCGGCTGGACCTCTTTTTCCTCTGCGGCAACCGTGACTTCCTGGTCGGGCCCCAATGCCTGCGGGAGTGCGCGATGCAAGGGCTGGACGACCCGTGCGTGCTCGAACTCGGCGCCTCGCGCTGGTTGTTGTCGCACGCCGACGCCTTGTGCCTGGACGACACCGCCTACCAGCAGTTCCGCGTGCTGGTGCGCAGCCCCGCCTGGCAGGCCGAATTCCTGGCGCAGCCGCTGGCACAACGCCAGGCAACCGCACGCCAGTTGCGCGCGCGCAGCGAACAGCACAAGCGCGCCCATCCGGTGCTGGTCGACGTCGACACGCCAGCCGCGCTGCAGTGGCTGCACGATGCGGGCGCCAGCGTGCTGATCCACGGCCATACCCACCAGCCAGCCGATCACCTGCTAGAGGGCGGTCTGCGCCGCATCGTGCTCAGCGACTGGGACCTGCAGGCGACGCCCACGCGCGCCCAGGTCATACGTTTACTGCTCGACGCTTCGGGCGAGCCGCAGGGTTGCCACCGGTTGTCGCCGGCGCAGGCCTGCTGAGCGATTCGCGCGATGGTCCTGCGCTGGTTGCGCCAACTGGCATTGCCCGGGCGGGCACGCCCAACGGAGATTCCCGCTGCCGTGTGGCAACAGACGCTGGCGCACTATGCGTTCCTGCGCCAGGCGGATCCATCCCACACACACGCGCTGCGCCAGATGACACGGGCCTTCCTGGACAGCAAGGAATTCCACGGCGCCAACGGGTTGCACATCACCGACACGATGGCGATTGCGATCGCCGCGCAGGCCTGCCTGCCGGTGCTCCATCTGCGCGCGCCGTTGGCGGGCATCGACTGGTACGACGACTTCGTTGGCATCGTCGTGCATCCCGGTTCGGTTGTCGCACGGCGGGAATCCGTCGACGATACCGGTGTGGTGCACCGGTACGACGAAGTGCTCAGTGGCGAGGCGATGCAGGACGGGCCGGTCATGCTGAGCTGGCAGGACGTCGCCAGTTCCGGCACATCGGCGCGCGACGGCTACAACGTCGTGATCCACGAATTCACGCACAAGATCGACATGCGCGACGGCTTTCCCGACGGCTGCCCTGCCCTGCCCGTCGGCTTCATGGCGGCGGCCAGCGCCAAGGCCGCACGTGACGCCTGGCATGCCACGCTGCTTGCGCACTACCAGGCCTTTTGCGACCAGCTCAGCCTGGCCGAGCGCTTCGGCGCAGCGTCACCCTGGCTGGACCCGTACGCAGCCACCTCGCCGGACGAGTTCTTTGCCGTGGCCAGCGAAGCCTATTTCGTCAACCGCACGCGATTCGCAGCCGACTTCCAAGGCCTGCTGCCCATGTTCGATGCGTTCTTCAGGCCTGCTGCACCGACAGGTTGACCGTGTCGATCTGCCACGGATCGAGAAACTGCTCGGCGTAACGCAGGTAGACCTTTTCGCCCAGGAACACATCGAACAGGTCGGGGTCGATATGGCCATTGAGCTTGAACCGCTGCATGATGGCCATGGCCTGCGACAGCTTCATGCCCGGTTTATAGGGCCGATCGCTGGCCGTCAGCGCCTCGAAGATATCGGCGATACCCATCACCCGCGCCTGCACCGACATCTGGTCGCGGGTCAGGCCCTTCGGATACCCCTTGCCATCCATGCGTTCATGGTGACCACCGGCATACTCCGGCACGTTGCGCAGGTGCCGGGGCCAGGGGAGTTGTTCGAGCATGCGGATCGTGGCCACGATATGGTGGTTGATGGTGTTGCGCTCGGCCTGCGTCAACGTGCCAGCCCGGATGGTCAGGTTCTCGAGTTCGTCGGTGGTCAGGATTTCGGTCTCCACGCCGTCCACGTTGCGCCATGAGCGGCTGGTGGCGATCCGGCGCACCCGATCGAGGTCGGCGTCGGCGGTCTTTTCGGCACCGGTGTTGGCGGCGCGCAGGAAATCCCGGTCGGCATCGATGGCTGCCATCTCCATCTTGCATTGTTCCCAGATCGCAGACTCTCCAGCTGCATCGGTCTTGCCGCGCAATTGCAGTTGCCGGCGCAAGGCGTTGATCTCGGCGTCGCGCTTGAGCACTTCGAACCGGGTATCGATCAGTTCGATGCGATCAAACAGGGTCTGCAGCTTGGTCGCCTTGTCCACCACGTGCACCGGCGTCGTGACCTTGCCGCAGTCGTGCAGCAGTCCCGCGATCTTGAGCTCGTAGCGGTCGCGGTCGTCCATCGTGAACGACGCCAGCGGCCCCTGCGTGGTCTGGTTCACCGCCTCGGCCAGCATCATCGTCAACGCTGGCACACGCTGGCAATGGCCACCCGTGTAGTGCGACTTTTCGTCGATCGCCAGGTTGATCAGGCTGATGAAAGACTCGAACAAGGCCTCGAGCTGGCTCATTAGCATCCGGTTGGTCAGCGCGATGGCCGCTTGCGAGGCCAACGACTCGACCAGGCTCTGGTCGGAGCTGGAAAACGGGACGACCTCGGTCGTGCCGGGCACCTGCGCGTTGATCAGCTGCAACACCCCGATCACCTCGCCCTCGTGGTTCTTCATCGGTACCGCCAGAAAGGACTTGGAGCGGTAACCGGTGCGCTCGTCGAACTGGCGCGTGCCGGAAAAATCGAAATTTGGCTCGCTGTAGGCGTCTGCGATATTGACGGTCTGGTGGTGGATCGCAGCGTAGGCAGCCACCAGCGAATCGTTGGGCGCGCCGCTGGCGTTGCGCAGCGGCAGGTTCGGAAAACTGATCTCCTTGCCCGAGGTCCCGCCCATCGCGATGCGCAGCGAATCGGTCCGCAGGATCTCGAACCGCAACTCTGCGTTGCTGTCGGCCATGCGGTACAAGGTACCGCCATCGGCATTGGTGATCGCTTTGGCCGCGAACAGGATGTGCTCGAGCAGCCGTGTGATGTCGCGCTCTTTCGACAGCGACGCACCGATCTCATTGAGCTGCTCCAGGCGGCGCAGCAGGTCATCGACGGAGTCCACGATCAGCCCCCCAATTCGGTCAGGTACACCCAATCGCTACCGGCCGCTTGCTGCCGCGCATTCTCGCAGGGTTCGGCCGCCGCGCCACCCCCCCACCTCGTACACGCGCGCCCGACCCAGGCGCCGACGTCCGGTCAGGGCTTGAGCAGGATCTTGAGCGCGGCGCGCAGGCGCCGTTCGGCCGCGGGCTCGAACCCGCCCTGCAGCACCTGGCCCACGTCCCGGGCCCAGGTCTGCGCCGGTGGCGGGTCGTTGCGCCGGGTCAGCAATTGCAGCTGAAACACACGCCGTGCGTCGAGGTGCTCGGCCGGGGTCGGCACCTCGGCCGCCATCTCGAGCCGCAGCAGAGCCGTGTCGGGAACCGCGCCGGGCGAGGTGTCCAGCGCCTGCGACCAGGAGGTCCGCACGCCTGAACCCACCTTCGGGCCCAGTTCCTGGGCCTGCGGCAGCTGCTGCGGGTCGCGCGCCTGCCAGGCACCGAGCAACTGGGACAAGGCCTCGCCATGCGCCTGCGAGGCCAGCTTGCGCAGCGCAAACTGGGCCCGCTCCATCGCATCGCGCTGGGCACGGAAGGCCGTATCGCCCAGCCGCGGGGTCTGGGGCCGGTCGTCGCGGCTGCCGTGGTCGGGGCCACCACCGCGATGATCGCGCCCGGCATCGAAGCGTCCATCGCCGCGCTCGCCGCCGCGCGGGCCGCGAGGGCCGTCTGCGCGGTTACCCGCAGGACCCCGGCGCGCGTCCTTGCGCTCGCCAAACGGTGCGCCACGGCCGGCCGCCGCTGGCGCCGCGTGTGGGGACCGCAGGCCCGGACGGTCGTCGCCGCGCACCGCCACCACCGGTCGCGTTGCCGGTTTGGCGGGGGTGGCGGGCGCTGACGGAGCATTTGCAGCGGGCTGCGTTGCTGCGGCGGCAGGCTGCGCGGTGGCGGACAGGCCGTCCTGCTTTTCGGAGGCCCCATCGGGGGCGCCGGCATCCAGCGCCGTGGAGGCCTCGTCGGGGGCGCCGGCATCCAGCGCCGTGGAGGCCCCATCGGGGGCGCCGGCATCCAGCGCCGCGGGCACGGCTGCGGCATCTGCCTTGCCGG
>CAZADK010000023.1:0-4333 GCA_964483855.1 uncultured Rhodoferax sp. | reverse complement strand
TCGGGGGCGCCGGCATCCAGCGCCGCGGGCACGGCTGCGGCATCTGCCTTGCCGGCGGCAGCAGCCGCTGCCACGGCCGGAGCCCGGGCCGACGCCACACCGACCGCATCACGCGCCCTCGCCTGGCCGCGCAACGCGGCCTCCAGCCCGGCAACGGCTGCGCGAATCTGCTGTGCGTCACCCGATTGGTTGGCCGTATCCAGGGCCTTGGATGCCTCCAGCACCAGGCGATCATGTTCGCCCAGCGCCGATTCTTCCTTGTGACGTTGAGCCGACTTGCGCTCGAAGGCGTCATCGATCGGCTTGCGAAAGGTGTCCCACAACTTCTGTTCCTGCCGCCGGTCCATCGGCACCGCCTGAGCCTCGGCCTGCCAGCGCTGCTGCAAGGCCTTGACTGCATCGATCCGCAGCACGGACGCCTCGCCGAGCATGCTGGCCTCTTCGATCATCGCCTGGCGTCGCAACACGCTGGCCTGCTGCAACGCATCGAGCGGTGCCGATGCCTGGGCGAACGCGGCCGTCCATTGCGGCTGCAACTCGGCGAACAGCTTTTCGCCGACATGGCCGGCGTCGCGCCAGCGGTCGCGGAACTGGTGCACGATGCGCGCAAATCCGCGCCAGTCGTCATCGCGCGCGGTCGTGTTGTCGCCCGCCCAGGCCTTGAGCTCCTCGATCAGGGCCAGCCGCTGCGCGCGGTGTTGCGCTGCCTCGGCCTTGACTTTCTCGATCCAGGCCTCGACCACCTTGTGCGCCTCGTTGCAGGCCTCGTCGAAACGTTTCCACAACGCGTGGTTGGGAACACCGCCCTGGTCGGTCTGCTTCCATTGTTCGCGCAGCTTGCGCAGTGATTCCTGCATCTTGCGCCCGCCGATCGCCTGCCCTGGCGGACGGTTCAGCAGGCCTTCGGCCGCCGCGACGAATTCGCGGCGCAACTGGTCGGCGCGCCAGCGCTGCCAGCCCTCGAGTTCGCTCGCCGCCACCAGGGCCGTATGCGCCTGGTGCTCCAGTGCATCGTCGATCGCCCGGCCGTGCTCCTTGAGTGCCTGGCGCAGCGCGGCGGCCGCACCTGCGCTGGCCTTGCCATGGCCTTGCGCCATTTCGTTCTCGAGCGTCGCCAGCACCTGACCCACCGCCGTATTGGCCTGCTGGCGCACCTCCGGATCGATCCGCGGTTTCGCCGGCTTGGCCGCCTGCTGCGCCGGCAGGCCACGCGCGCCGCGCAGTTCGTCGGCCCACACCGGCACCGGCGGCAACGGCGCCTCCATGTCTTCCGACGCGGCCACCGCCTGCGCCAGCGCGCTCTGAAAAGCGTCCCAGACCACCAGCAGCTGCGCGCGCGACGCCTGCAGCAAGGGCGGGAATTTCAGGTCGACGCTGCCCCAGTTGGCATCGGACTCCAGCGCTGCGGCCTGCTGCTGCCAATGTGCGACGTCTTCGCGCAGCGGCCCCCACACCGCCTGCGCCGCGCTCCAGGGTTTGGTCGACAACACCTCGATACGCTGGGCGAGCAGGACTGCCGCCTCGCGCTGCACCTGCACCGTGTGCTGCAGGTCCTCAATCACCCGAACGCGTTCGGCCAATTGCGCCTTGAGCGTGAGCAGCGGCTCCCGGCTCAAGGGCGCGCCGGCCTTGGCCGCATCACGCTGCCATGCCAGCGCGTCGGCAATGTTGAGCTTGGGCTGGGTCAGAAAGGACTCGGCCTTGGCGGCCCACTCCGCTGCAACCTGCTCCTGATCCTTGGCGCGCCGGATCTCGTCCAGGCGCTCACGGATCGGCCGGGCTGCGCCCTTGTCGCGCGCGGCGAGTTCGCGAAAGACTTCCTGCAGTTGCTCGTGGCCGGGGTCCTGCGACAACCATGCCCGCACGCGGGTGGAGCGTTCCCCGGAGGTCGGCGCACTGAAGGCGCCATCGGTCCATGTGTCGAGTTTCTGGATGTCTGCGTTCTTGGGGCTGGGGGTCATCGTGACGATCGATTCAAAACAGGTGGCCGCGCGCGGCAATCGGGTATTTTCGCCTCGAAAACTGCAGTAAACACGGACCGGCGCACCAAACTCTGTCGGTATTGCAACTGAAACCGACCGACCGCGACGCGTGCGGCCCCTGTCGATCCGGGTGACACTGCCCGGCCATGGCCTGCATGATGCATTGGCCCGCTGTCGGTTGCTTGCCGCATTGGCCCGCTGTCGGTTGCTTGCCGCCAGGCACGCGGTTGCGCAAGTTTTCGTGCACGCAGATGCCGTCGGCCGCACTGGCTCATGCTGGGCGGTGGGCGACACGCCAAAGCCCACCCTAGCGATGACCACCGGATCATCGACCCTGACAGCGCACCGCAAAACCAGGCAGAGCAAATGAGAAAGCCCGGCGATTCGGACTTCATCCGAACCGCCGGGCTCGACGGCTGGCGCAAGGCCCGTGCCGTCTGGGCTAGTGTCACCGGAGGGTGATGTCCAGTGTCACGTGGAGGCAACAGATTGCCTCCATGAGTCGCCGGGGCCGCTTCATCAACACCATCATCCGATGGGGACTGGCTACTGCCGACGCCGTGTCCGATTGCTCGGACATGTGCAGTCTAGGCCTGCTTGACGATCATGGCAATACGTCGTTGCATTCTCTTGCACTCGCCCCAAGGGAGGCCCGATTGAGCGTGCGGATCGACGGCTCCCCAGGCGCAGACCGCGCTGCACCATCCGCGAAAAATCGTATATGGCCTCTAATCCATATGGTTGACGGCGTATATCGCGACGCCTAAAATCCGACCAGCCCAGACACGGGTTGACCCGAATCGCTGCCGACATCCGGCAAATTCAACGACTGCACCGAATTCGGAATCGGCACAGGTTGAACGCGTACCCATCCAATCGAAGCGCACTGATGTTTGTCCCGATGTCGATCACGACGCGGCCAGCACTCAGGGTGCCCTAGAAGGAAAAGTGCCATGACAACGTCCCGATCGATGCCAGGCGGATTGCAAACGTTCTGCTCCGACGTCGCAAACGGCTTGTTCGAGATCACCCACAGCGGTTTTGCCATGTTGGGCCTCGCCGTTGTATTCGCCGCCCTGACCTTGACCGTGCATCCGCAGATGCGCGAACAGGGCGAACAACAACTGATGGAATGGTTGCAGGCGCGCCAGGAGCCCGCCGGGCCGAATGACAACGCCGTCGCACCCACGGACCGGGCAACTGCGTCCGATCCGGGCGACCTGCCCAAGCAGCAGGCCAAGGTGGCGTTCTGGCTGAGCAAAAAATACCGTGTCGCGCCCGAGCCGATCAGCGCGCTGGTGGCCGAGGCGTATCACATCGGCATGCGCAGCAAGCTCGACCCGACCTTGATCCTGGCGGTGATGGCGATCGAGTCCGGCTTCAACCCGTTTGCACAAAGCGCGGTGGGCGCGCAAGGGCTGATGCAGGTGATGACCAAGGTCCATGTCGACAAGTATGAAACCGCCGGTGGCAACCTGGCAGCGTTTGACCCGGTCACCAACCTGCGGGTCGGTGTCAAGGTCTTGCAGGAATGCATCTCGCGCGCCGGCTCCATCGAAGGCGGATTGCGGTACTACGTGGGCGCCGCCAACCTGGACAGCGACGGCGGTTATGCGCAGAAGGTGCTGGCCGAATACGCGCGGATCAGCGCGGTCGCCACCGGCAGCCCTGCCAAGCCGACACCTTCGCGCATGATTCCTGCTTCGGCACCCGATGACGATGCGAACGACTTCCTGAAAGTCGCCGCTTTCTTCAAGTCGTGAAAACCCCACCATGGGTTCGCATGGCCCATGATCGCCATGCACCCGCTGGTCTAGCCCATTTGAGGTCGAGCGTCCAGGGCACACGGCACCTGTTGTTTGCGCCGGCACCATGAAATGCCCTTTCTGCAGCCACTCCGAGACCCAGGTTGTCGAGACACGGGTTTCTGAAGACGGCGGCTTCATCCGCCGTCGCCGCCAGTGCGGCGCCTGCGACAAGCGATTCACGACCTATGAGCGGCCAGAGGTCAATTTCCCGACCATCGTCAAGAAGGACGGCCGGCGCATCGAATTCGAAAGCGTCAAGCTGCGCGCCTCGATGAACCTGGCGCTGCGCAAGCGCCCGGTCAGCACCGGGCAGGTGGATGCGGCGATCGACCGCATCGAGGAAAAGTTATTGAACCTGGGTCTGCGCGAGATCGCCTCCAGCCGCATCGGCGAACTGGTGATGCGCGAGCTCAAAAAACTCGACAAGGTGGCCTACGTGCGGTTCGCCAGCGTCTACCGCAGTTTTGCCGACATTGACGACTTCAAGACGCTGGTGGACGAAGTGCGGCGCTGACATGGGGGATGGTGGGGGATGGGGTCAGG
>CAZADK010000022.1:13320-16315 GCA_964483855.1 uncultured Rhodoferax sp. | reverse complement strand
CAGGCCCCCCGAGGGGGTGCGAGGAAACTTGGGGCGGCCCGGCGTTTCCTCATGAACGGAGACTGAACCATGGCGTACAGCATTGACCTCTCGGGCCGTGTGGCCTTCATCACCGGCGCCTCGGGCGGCCTGGGCGCGCAGTTTGCCCGCACCTTGTCGAATGCCGGCGCTGCTGTCGTGCTGGCGAGCCGGCGCATCGAGAAGCTCAAGGAACTGCGGGCGCAGATCGAAGGCGGCGGTGGCGACGCCCATGTGGTGGCGCTGGACGTGACCGACCACGATTCGATCAAGGCGGCGGTGGCCCGTGCCGAGACCGAGGTCGGCCCTATCGACATCCTGGTCAACAACTCGGGTGTCAGCACCACCCAAAGACTGCAGGATGTCGGCGAAGACGACTACGATTTCATCTTCGACACCAACGTCAAGGGCGCATTCTTCGTGGCGCAGGAGGTGGGCAAGCGCATGCTCGCCCGGGCCGAGGGTGCCGCGCCAGGCACCTATATCGGCGGGCGCATCGTCAACATCGCGTCGATGGCCGGCCTGCGGGTGCTGCCGCGGATCGGCGTGTATTGCATGAGCAAGGCGGCGGTGGTGCACATGACGCGGGCGATGGCGCTGGAGTGGGGCAAGTTCGGCATCAACGTCAACGCGATCTGCCCAGGCTACATCGATACCGATATCAACCACCACCACTGGGACACCGAGCAGGGGCGCAAGCTGATCCAGATGCTGCCGCGCAAGCGGGTCGGCCAGGTGCAGGACCTGGACGCGCTGCTGGTGATGTTGTGCGCCAAGCAGAGCCACTTCGTCAATGGTGCGGTGATCGCCGCCGACGACGGATTCGCCGCATGAGGTACACACTTCCCGAGCGCAGGAAGCGCGTGTTCGAAAGCGTCATCCCGATCCGCTGGGGCGACATGGATGCGATGGGTCATTTGAACAACACCTCGTATTTCCGCTACATGGAGGTGTGCCGTATCGACTGGATGGCATCGGTCGGCCATGTGCCGAGCGAGGCGCAAGAGGGCATCGTCATCGTCAACGCGTTCTGCAACTTCTACCGCCAGCTGACTTATCCCGGCGACGTGCGGCTGACGATGTATGCCAGCGACCCGGCGCGCACGACCTTCGAGACCTGGGTCACGATGGAGCGCACCGGCGAGCCTGACGTTATCTGCGCCGAGGGCGGTGCCACGACGATCTGGGTCGATATCCCAAACCAGAAGGCCAAGCCCTTGCCGGACTGGTTGCGCGCGCTGGTGGTTTGAGCCCTGGTGACTTGAGCCCTGGTTACTTTTGCCGCGGTACCCGTCCCAGCAGATAAAACTCGGGGTTGGGCAACATGCCGCTCATGTTGGCGATGCGGTTGGACAGGCCGAAAAACGCGGTGATGGCACCGATGTCCCAGATGTCCTCGTCGTTCAGTCCATGGGTGTGCAGGGCGTCGAAATCGGCATCCTCGACCTGATCGGCATGTTGGCAGACCTTCATCGCGAAATCGAGGATCGCGCGCTGGCGCGCAGAGATGTCTGCCTTGCGGTAGTTCACCGCCACCTGGTCGGCCACCAGCGGCTTTTTCTCGTGGATGCGCAAGATGGCGCCGTGCGCGACCACGCAGTACAGGCAATTGTTCGCCGCGCTGGTCGTGGTGACGATCATCTCGCGCTCACCCTTGGTCAGGTTCGATTCCTCGCGCAGCATCAGCGCGTCGTGGTAGGCGAAGAAGGCGCGCCACTCGGCAGGCCGGCGGGCCAGAGAGAGGAACACATTGGGGATGAAGCCCGATTTCTCCTGCACCTCCAGAATGCGGGTGCGGATGTCCTCGGGGACGTCCTTGAGCTCGGGCGCGGGATAACGGGTCATGCTGCCTCCTTCAATTGTTGCCGTGCAGCTTACCAGCGTGCGCCGAACTGCCGCTGCAGGTCGTGCAACTGCTCCGGGCTCAGCGGGTTGACCGAGGCGGGACGCAGCGCCACCAGCTGTGCGGTTTCCTCCAGTTCTTCCAGCGTTGCCATTGCCGCCGCTGGCGACTGGTGCCACACAGTGGGTCCGAGCCGCGCCAGCATCACGGCGCGCAGTTCCAGGCCTCTTGCCGCATGAAGGGCTATTGCCTCGGCGACGCGCTCGGCGGCCTGCGGGTCGCCCGGAAAGTGGTAGGGGATCACCGGCACATGGCCGACCTTCATGACGAAGTAGGGTGTGATCGGCGCCAGCAATTCGTCGCCATGGTGCGCCAGCGTCAAGGCCACGCAATACGTGCTGTGGGTGTGCAACACGCAGTGCGGCACCTGCGCGAAGCCGGCCGTGGCGTCGTAGATGCGGGTGTGCAGCGCAATCGTCTTGCTGCCCTTGTCGCCGCCGCTCTGGCGGCCCTCGCGGTCGAGCCGGGCCAGCCGGGCCGGGTCCAGGAAACCCAGGCAGGCGTCGGTCGGAGTGATCAGAAAGCCGTCGTCGAGCCGAACGCTGATGTTGCCGGCGCTGGCATGAACGTAACCGCGCTCGAACAGGCTTTTGCCGATCCGGCAGATCTCTTCGCGGGCCAGGGTTTCGTTCATGTGGTGCTGCGGGTGGTGTGCGGGCGCGGGTTCAGCCGCCCATCGGCTGGTGGACCCGGTCGGCGGTCGTCGAGAGGTGGTGCCACGCTTGTCACGGGTACGAAAAACTACGTATGCCGTTACGTAGTATCGTTCAAGGCTCATTTTCAGGAGACATGCGTGAACAAGATCTACCCCTCCGCCGCCAAGGCGCTCGAAGGTATCGTCAAGGACGGTCAGTTGATGGCTGTTGGCGGGTTCGGCCTGTGCGGCATCCCCGAAGCGTTGATCGACGCCTTGCGCGGCAGCGGCGTCAAAAACTTGACCGTCATCTCCAACAACGCCGGCGTCGACGGTTTCGGCCTGGGCATGTTGCTGGAGACGCGCCAGATCAAGCGCATGATTTCCAGCTACGTCGGCGAGAACAAGGAGTTCGAGCGCCAGTACCTGGCCGGCGAACT
>CAZADK010000022.1:0-13310 GCA_964483855.1 uncultured Rhodoferax sp. | reverse complement strand
GAACTCGAATTCACGCCGCAGGGAACGCTGGCTGAAAAGCTGCGTGCCGGCGGTGCGGGCATCCCGGCCTTCTTCACCAAGACCGGTGTCGGCACGCTGGTGGCCGAGGGCAAGGAGCTGCGCGAGTTCGACGGCGAGACCTATGTGATGGAGCGTTCGCTGGTGCCCGACGTGGCATTGGTCAAGGCGCACCGCGCCGACAAGTCGGGCAATCTGCAGTTCCGCTACACCGCACGCAATTTCAACCCCGCCGCCGCGATGGCGGGCCGGATCACTATCGTCGAGGTCGAGGAGATCGTCGAGACCGGCGCCATCGAACCGGACCAGGTGCACCTGCCGGGCATCTATACGCACCGCATCGTGCTCAACGCACACCCGGAAAAACGTATCGAGAGACGCACGATCCGTGCGACGGCAGCGGCCTGATCCGCCCAAACCCACGAACACAGGAGAACCCCATGGCCTGGACTCAAGACCAGATGGCGGCGCGCGCTGCCCAGGAACTGCAAGACGGTTTTTACGTGAATCTGGGCATCGGCATACCGACCCTGGTGGCCAACCATGTTCCGGCGGACATGGAGGTATGGCTGCAGTCGGAGAACGGCATGCTGGGTATCGGCCCGTTCCCGACCGAAGACGAGGTCGATGCCGACCTGATCAACGCCGGCAAGCAGACCGTGACCACGATGGCGGGCTCGTCGATCTTCAGCAGTCACGACAGCTTCGCGATGATCCGCGGCGGCAAGATCAACCTGTCCATCCTGGGCGCGATGCAGGTCAGCGAGAAGGGCGACCTGGCGAACTGGATGATCCCGGGCAAGATGGTCAAGGGCATGGGCGGCGCGATGGACCTGGTGGCTGGCGTCAAGCGCGTCATCATCCTGATGGAACATGTCGCGAAGAAAAAGGACGGCGGTTTCGACCTGAAGATCCTGCCGTCATGCACGTTGCCGCTGACCGGCGTTGGCGTGGTGAACCGCATCATCACCGACATGGCGGTGATGGACGTCACGTCCGACGGTCTGAAACTGGTCGAACTGGCGCCGGACGTGACGCGCGAACAGGTGCAGGAACGCACCGGCGTGACGCTGATCTGACGCACGCGCCTGGCGCGCTCTCGGCGCGTGGACCTATTTCATACGGCCGCCTTGCGCGGCCGCAGCCTCATACGGCCGCCTTGCGCGGCCGCAGCCTCATACGGCCGCCTTGCGTGGCCGCAGTCGCGTCAGGTGCAGGGTCTCCTTGCGGACCACGCTGCGCAACCACTGGAATGCCGGTTCTGCATGGTGGCGCTCGTGCCAGTATTGTTTGATCTCGAAGTCCCCGAGCGGCAGCGGTGGAGGAAACAGCTTGATGTCGATCAGGCGGCTGAATGCCAGGCCCAGATCCTGCGGAATCGTCACCACCAGGTCAGAACGCGCGATCAGGAACGGCAGCGCGGCAAAACGCGGCACGCGCAGCGTCACGTCACGCGTCAGATTCATCCGCGCCAGCGTTTCGTCGACGACGCTGTGGGGCGAACCGCTGGTCGAGTACATGCCGTGTTTGGCGCGCAGGTATTGTTCGAGCGACAGGTCGTCACCGATGTCGGGGTGGTCCGAGCGCACCGCGCAGACATACGAGGTCTTGCGCAGCGTTTGCTGCCGCGCCCAATTCGGCATGCCCAGAAAATAACCGATGGCCAGGTCGATCGTGCCGCTGTCCAGCGCATCGACGACCTCGTCGGGTCGCAGATCGATGAAGCTGATCTTGGCATGGGGCGCCTGCTCGCTGACGTGCCGCAGCACCTGCGGCATCACCACCAGCATCCCCACGTCGTTGATGTAGACCCGGTAGTGCACCGCGCTCGTGCTGCGCGAAAACGTGGCCATCGGTCCCATTTCACGCAACAGGTTCAGTGCGCGGGCGATCTTGTCGGCCATGGCGTCGGCATGGGGTGTCGGCCGCATGCCATGGGAGGTGCGCACGAACAAGGGATTGTCGAAATGGCCACGCAGGCGCTTGAGCGCGGCACTGATGGCTGGCTGGGTCAGGCCGAGTTCGACCGCCGCGGCCGACAGGTTGTTGTGCCGGTAGATGGCGTCAAACGTCTTGAGCAGATTCAGATCCAGCCGGTCGATTTCCATGCCCATCTCCATCGTCATGCAACGGCTGCAACGCGCCGACCGTGATATTCACAGAATTGATACCGATGATAAACGGGCGTGGTTGCGGCTTATATGAGATCGCACTATGCTGGCACTTGATCTACGACAAGCCGGCCATGTCCCGGTGAGCATGGAGACAGCATGGATGCACCGACCACGGAATCGCGTTACGCGGGCATGATCGCCGCTTTGGCCGAACGCCATGCGCAGCCGTTGTGGGACCGTTATCACCGGGTCACGACACGCGAACCGCGCGCGCCCGATGCGCCGATGGCCTGGGCCTGGTCCGACATGGAGCCTCTGGTGGAGCGTGCCTCGCTGGAGGTGGCCATGGAGGACGCCGAGCGGCGTGTGCTGCTGCTGACCCATCCGGCCTTCGGTGGGCAGGTGGCGACCACCACCAATCTCTCCGGCGGCCTGCAGACCTTGTTGCCGGGTGAGATTGCGCGTGCCCATCGGCACAGTCTGCAGGCGATCCGATTCGTGATGTCTGGCGCGGGTGCCGTGACAACGGTCAACCGGCACCGCTGTCCGATGGGCGAGGGCGACCTGGTGTTGACGCCAGCCTGGACCTGGCATGAACACGTACACCAGGGGTCGCAGCGCATGGTCTGGTTCGACGGGCTCGACCTGCCGCTGCTGCGCCACCTGGACAGCATGTTTTTCGAGATCGGCGGACCCGATGCGGGCATCGTCGTGCCGCCGGCCACTGCCTGCGCGGTGGCTCGGCGCGAGATGGCCGTGCTGGGCCCCGATCCTGATGGCGATGGCGGCCTGCAGTCGAACCGCTACCGCTTTTGCTGGCGCCGCGCCCTGGATGCGATCGCTGGCGCGCCGGTGCAGGACGACGGCAGTCGCTGGCTGCGTTACGTGGACGGGCTCTCGGGCGGCGCGGTGCTGCCGACCTTGGATTGTTACCTGATGGCTTGTGGCCAGGGCCAACCCACGCGCCCCAGGCGCAGCACCAGCAATGCGATTTGTGTCGTCGCGCGCGGGCAGGGCAGCAGCCGGGTCGGCGCACACACGATCGCCTGGGCGCGGCACGACGTTTTCACGCTGCCGCACTGGAACTGGATCAGCCATACCGCGGCATCCGACGATACCGTGATTTTCCTGATGACCGATCGCGAATTCCTCGCCATGATGGGTTACCTGCGCGAGGAAACGCAGTCATGATCAACCACCTGTCGCAGGGTCCGGCCTCGCCGGGCGCGGCACACTGGAGCACGCCCCGATGAAGATATGTCGATTCAATGGTGGACGCCTGGGCGTCTTGCAGGAGGGTCTGGTGCACGACGTGACCCAGGTGCTCGACCTGTTGCCGGTGCAGCGTTACCCGCTGCCGCAAAAAGACCTGCTGATCGAAGCCTTGCCGCAGCTACGCGAGCCGATGCTGCGCGCGTTGCAGGGTGCGCAGCGCCATGCACCGGAGACGGTCAGCTTTGATTCGCCGGTGGCCAACCCGGGCAAGATCATCGGGGCGCCGATCAATTACCAGGACCACATCGCCGAGTCCAACGCCGACGCCGGCATTGCGCATGGCCGCAAGATCACGTCGATCGGCGACTGGGGACTGTTCCTGAAGGCCGGCAGTGCGCTGATCGGTTGCGGCCAGGAGATCGTGCTGCGATTCGACTCGCGGCGCAACGACCACGAGGTGGAGCTTGGTGTCGTCATCGGGTCGGTCTGCCGCCAGGTGGCGCGTGCCGACGCCATGGCGCATGTGGCCGGTTACGCCGTGGCACTGGACATGACGGTGCGCGGTACCGAGTTCCAGAGTTTTCGCAAGTCGATCGACACCTATGCGGTGCTCGGGCCCTGGCTGGTGACCGCGGACGAGGTTGCCGACCCCGACCAGCTCGACCTGTGGCTCAGCGTCAATGGCCAGCTGCGCCAGCAGTCCAATACCCGGCACATGGTGTACGACGTGGCGCGCCTGATCGAATACGCGTCGTCGTTCTACACGCTGCAACCGGGCGACGTGATCATGACCGGCACGCCGCACGGTGTCGGGCCGGTGCTGCCGGGCGACCGGATCCGGGCCGGTGTCGATCAGGTAGGCGAATTCGAGATCCGGGTTGCGTCGCAGTACGCGGGCGCAGCCAACGGGTCGTGACAGCTATATCCAGCCCAGGACCAGAACGCATGACCCCTCTCTCGATACTCGGCATCTGCGGCAGTCTGCGCCAGCAGTCGTACAACCTCGGCGCATTGCGCGCGGCCGGCGAGCTGATGCCCGCGGGCATGACACTGAGGATCACCCGCTTCGACGCGATTCCACTGCTCAACCAGGATCTGGAAGCGCAGGCCATGCCGTCAGCCGTGTTGCAGCTGGCGCAGGAGATCCGCGATGCCGACGCGCTGCTGATTGCCAGCCCCGAATACAACTTCTCGATCTCCGGTGTGCTCAAGAACGCAATCGACTGGTTGTCGCGGCAAAAGCCGCAACCCTTCAAGGACAAGCCGGTGGCGCTGATGTCGGCCACGCTGGGCCCCGTGGGCGGAGCGCGCCACCAGTACGAGGTGCGCAAGATCCTGGGTTGCCTCGAAGCGCTGGTCATGCCCAAGCCCGAGGTGTTCATCAACCTGTGTCAGCCGAAATTCGACGCCGACGGCCGTCTGGTCGACCAGGCTGCGCGAAAAGCGGTGGCGGACCAGATGACGGCATTCGGTCCCTGGGCGGGGCGGATGCTGGGTCGGTGAAGTGGGTGGATAGGTCAATGATTTTTCTACATGAAGGAGACAGGCATATGAAACAGACAATTCTCACGGTGGCGCGGTCGGTCCTCGCCGTTGCTGTCGTGCTGGCCGCGCCGGTGGCCCTGGCGCAGAACACGATCAAGATCGGCATGATCACCGATCGGGTCGGGCCGGCCAAGGGATATGCCGAACCGGTGGCAGCCGGCGCGGTCTACGCCGTCAAGGAACTCAACGCCAAGGGCGGCGTGCTGGGCCGGCAGATCGAACTGCTGGTCGAGGACGACCAGGGCAAACCCGACGTGTCGGCGACCGTCGCACGCAAGCTGGTCGACTCCGGCGTCGCCTTCATCCTGTCGGTGTCACTGACGCCGGCCACACAGCAGGCGCAGTCGGTCACGCTTGAAACCAAGACGCCGCACATGACGCCGTCCAACAGCGGCGATACGCTGACGACGCAGATCAACAACCCGAACTTCTGGCAGACCGGCCCGCTGGGGTCGACGCAGATCGCGACCTTGCTCTCGTATGCGCGCAACAAGAACTTCAAGAAGGTCGCGCTGGTCACCGACAACTCCGACCTGGGGCAGTTGACGAACCGTTTCTTCAAGGGCGCACTGGAGAACGCCAAGATCGAGATCGTCAGCGAGGAGGTTGTGCCGCGCGGCTCGACGACCGCCGACCCGCAGATGCAGAAAGTGCGGGCCGCCAACCCCGACGCGATCTTCCTGGCCGGCGTGCTGACGCCGGAAAACGCGCTGATCCTGCGCTCGGTCCGGCAACTGGGCCTGAAGCAGCCGCTGCTGGGCAACTACAACTTCTCGATCCCGGTCTATGGCACGGTCGCCAAGGGCCTGCTTGACGGCCTGACCTTCGTCGATGCGTTCGACCCGGCAAAGCCGCAGACGCGCCAGTTCATCGAGAACTACAAGAAGGACAACAACGGCACCGAGCCTTACAACCTCAACGGGTATGGCTACGACGGCGTCCTGCTGGTGGTCGACGCCATCAAGCGCGCCGGCAGCACCGACAAGGAAAAAGTGCGCGAGGCCATGCAGGCGACCAGGGGTTTCCAGGGTGTGATGGGCGGCGTGGGCACGTCATACGGCTTTGCCGACGGCAAACGCACGGGATTCGATCCGAACGGCATGGTGGTGCGGGTCTATGAAGGCGACGCCCAGGGAAAGGTCGTGCACGTCGGCACCAAATGAGCGCTGCCGGGCCGCTCCCAAGGCGCTCAGCCCCGCAGTGCGCAGCACGCAGGGGTAATCCAATGAGCGCCGCCGGGCCGCTCCCAAGGCGCTCAGCCCCGCAGTGCGCAGGACGCAGGGTACCCCAGTGAGCGCCGCCCCGGGCAAACTCTCACGACAACACGCAGTGCGGAGGCCGCTGAGTGAGCGACTTCCTTGAACTGATGGTCGGGGCTGCGGCCAGCGGCTGCATTTATGCGCTGGTGGCCTTGTCCTACCTGTTGATCACCCGGCCTACCGGTGTCATCAATTTTGCGGTGGGTGAGTGGGCCATGGTGGCCGCATTCGGCGGTTTTCTGGCGCTATCGCGTTTCGAGTTGCCGTATCCGGTGGGCATGGCCATCGTGCTGGTGGCGATGGCGTCCGTGGGCTGGATCACCGAGCGCATAGCGGTGCGCCCGCTGCTCGAGAAGGGCGCCCCGCCGCTGGCGCCGATCCTGGCCTTGCTGGGCATGCTGGTGGTGTTCCGCGAGATCGTGTCCGTGAGCATGGGCCCGGATCCGCAACCGGTGCCGCCGATGTTCGGCTACGGGCGGCTCGAACTGGGCCTGGTCGCCGGCTCCTATCAAAGTTTCTTCATCATCGGCGTGACCGCCGTCGTGTTCGGGGCCGCCTGGTATTTTTTCGAGCGCACCCTGGCCGGGCGTTCGTTCGAGGCGGTTGCGATCGACCGGCGCGCAGCGGCGCTGATGGGCATCAACCTGCGCCGTGTCACCACGCTGGCGTTTGCCGGCAGTGCCGCGGTGGCCGCGCTGGCCGGCCTGATGGTGTCGCCGAATGTGTCGGCGCATTACCTGATGGGCCTGCCGCTGGCGATCCAGGGCTTCACCGCGCTGGTCATCGGCGGCGTGGGTCGCGTCGAGGGTGCGCTGCTGGGTGGACTGATCCTGGCCGTTGCCGAGCAGGTTACGGTGCGGTATGCGCCGATTCCCCCCGGCCTGGCGCAGGGCGTGCCGCTGGTGTTGCTGATCGTGTTTCTGCTGCTGCGTCCGACCGGGCTGTTGCGCGCGCGGGAGTCGCGCGCATGAAGTCGCTGGCCGGTTTCCTGCTGGCGGGCCTGGTGTTGTCGGCCGTTGCCTTCATGCTGGGCTCCTACCAGACCGACGTGTACCGCAAGCTGCTGCTGTGGATCACGCTGGCGCTGGGCTACAACTTTCTGTTCGGCATCGCCGGACAGGTGGCGTTCTCGCATTTCACGTTCTACGGCATCGGTGCCTATGCCATGGTGATCCTGTTGTTCCAGGTCGGCCTTCCGCTGCCGCTGGCCATTGTGGCCGGCATCGTCGTGTGCGTGGTGCTGGCGCTGGTGGTGGCGATTCCGGCGACCCGGCTCGAAGGTTTCTACCTGGCGCTGGCAACGCTGGCTTTTGCGCAGCTGTTCATCGTGGTGCTCAACGAGGGGGGCTCGGTGACCGGCGGCCCGGGCGGGCTGGCCAACTACCGGCTGCCCGACATCCTGGGCGTGCGGGTGACCGGGCCCTGGTACACGGTGGTGATCGTGTTCCTGCTGCTGGGCACGTTGGCGGTGTTGTGGCGGCTCGACCGCTCCTGGTTCGGCCGCGCGTGCCGCGCAGTGCGCGACGACCCGCAGGCGGCACAGGCCATGGGCATCAACATCAGGACCACGCGCATCGTCGCCTATGCGGTGACCAGCGCGCTGGCCGGTGTCGCCGGCATGGTCTACGCGTTTGTCGACAACACGGTCAATCCACCGATATTCGGTCTGGAGAACGCGTTCCTGCTGCTGTTCATGGTGATTGTCGGCGGCAGTGGCAGGCCGGCCGGTGCCATCGTCGGCGCGATCTTGCTGTACCTGTTGCCGTTTTTCCTGTCGCCGTTGATCGGCCACCACCATGCGCTGGTGTTCGGCGTGGTGATGGTCGCCGTGGTGCTGTTCCAGCCCAAGGGGCTGATCGGTATCTGGGACGGCTGGATGACACGACGGAGGGCAGCGTGAACGCGCGCGGACGCCAGCCCGGACACGGCGACAAGGCAGTAGCGTCGACGCAGGCACGCCCGCTGCTGGTGGCCAGGGGCCTGGCGAAACAGTTCGGTGGCCTGCAGGCCGTGGCCGACCTGGACCTGGACGTGCACGAAGGCGAAATCCTGGGTGTCATCGGGCCCAACGGCGCCGGCAAGAGCACGACCTTCAACATGATCGCTGGCGCGTTGGAGCCGACTCAGGGCACACTGGTCTTCGACGGCGAGGACCTGACCGGCCTGCCGGCCCATGCGATGGCCGGACGCGGCATCATGCGCACCTTCCAGCACAACAAGCCGTTTGCCAGCATGACCGTGCGCGAGAACGTCATGGTCGGCATGCACCGGCGGTTGAAGGGTTCGCTTTGGCGGGTGCTGTTGGCCGGCGCTGGCGTGGTGCGTGCCGAGCGGGAGGCCGTGCGCCGCGCCGACGAACTGGTTTCCTTTGTGGGGCTGGGTGACTGGCACGACGCAGACGTCGATACCTTGTCGTTCGGCCAGGGCCGGCTGCTCGAGATCGCGCGTGCGCTCGCCGCCGAGCCCAGGTTGATCCTGTTCGACGAGCCGGCGGCCGGGCTGACGCCGGCTGAATGCGAGCGCCTGACCGACATCATCCGACAGATCGCGCGCCAGGGCATCGCGGTGTTGCTGATCGAGCACGACATGCGCTTCCTGATGGGGCTGGCAGACCGCGTGGTGGTACTCAATTTCGGGCGCAAGATCGCCCAGGGTACGCCGGCCGAGATCCGCGCCGATCCGGCGGTGGTCGAGGCTTATCTCGGCAACGTGGGAGCGATGGCCGATGCTTGAGGTGCGCAATCTCGTCGGTGGCTACGGCCATGGGCCGGTGGTGCAGGGTGTCGATCTGCAGGTCGCGCGCGGCGAAACGGTGGCGCTGCTCGGCCCGAATGGCGCCGGGAAGTCGACCTTGCTGTCGGCGTTGTCGGGCACCTTGCCGCAACGCAGTGGCAGCATCCGGATCGACGGCGACGAACTGATCGCGATGCCCAGTCATGCCATTGTCGGTCGTGGCGTGGTGCAGGTGCCCGAGGGACGGCGCATGTTTGCGCCGCTGTCGGTGCGCGACAACCTGCGGCTGGGCACGGTACGCCTGGCCGCGCGTTCGGCGCGTGCGGAGCGCGAACGATTCGAGTTTGTCTACCACCTGTTTCCCCGCCTCGCCGAGCGCCGCGCGCAACTGGCCGGAACCTTGTCGGGCGGCGAACAGCAGATGGTCGCGATCGGCCGTGCGCTGATGTCGATGCCGCGTGTGTTGCTGCTGGATGAGCCCTTCCTGGGGCTGGCGCCTCTGGTCGTCGAGGAAATCCGCCGCGCACTCGACGCCTTGCGAGGGTCCGGATTGACCATGGTGCTGGTGGAGCAGAAACTCGATATCGCGCTGCCGTTCACCAGCCGTGCCTATGTGCTGGTCAAGGGCCGGGTGGTGTTGACCGAGCCCAGTGCGCAACTGGCAAGACGCCCTCGGCTGTCACAGCTGTATTTCGACCTGGCCAAGGAGTCCACATGACGACGACAATCACAACAACAGTTTCACCGTCGACGGACGGTGCCGCGCATGGCGCCACCGTCCAGACCCGGGGTGTGCATCACCTTGCACTGAACACCGACGACATGAAGATGACGATCGATTTCTACAGCGCCGTGCTGGGCATGCCACTGGTGCATGCCCTGAAGGTGCCGCCCGGGCTGGGAACCGGCCCGGCCAACCGGGGCAATCCGCCGTTCGAGAATCTGCGCCACTATTTTTTCGACGCCGGCGGTGACAGCCTGCTGGCATTCTTCGAGATTCCCAAGGGCGCCAAGGACAAGGCCGATCGCGATGCGATCGCCGCCATGCAGCACTGCTCGTTCGCCGTCACCGAGGCGCGTTTCAGCGTGTTGTGCGACCGCCTGCGTGCGGCCGGCGTCGCGCTGATCGGGCCGATTCCGGTGGGTGCCAGGACCTGGTCCGTGTATTTCTTCGACCCCAACGGCATCCGGCTCGAATTGTCCTACCAGGAGGATGATGGCGAGGCCGTTGGCGTCGTTGCGCGCTGGACCCAGACGCGGGAAGAAGCCCTGGCCGAACTGCGCACCATGTCGGACGACGCGCGCTGGCTCGAGCAGGTGACCCGCCATTTGCCGGCGTGAGTCCGTCGTCGTCCAGGCGTTGGCAGCACTGCATTGAAGGAGATCACCATGACCCATCCCGTTCCGGTCCACGGCCTGCACCACGTGGCGTATCGATGCCGCGACGCCGAGGAAACCCGGCGCTTCTACGAAGACCTGCTGGGTCTGCCGCTGGTGCACGTGGTGCGTGCCGACGCGGTCGAGAGTACCGGTGAGGCCTGCCCGTTCATCCATCTGTTCTTCGAGATGACCGACGGCAGTTGCGTCGCGTTCTTCGACCTGGGTGACAACACCGCGGCCGAGCCGTCGCCGAACACGCCGCGCTGGGTCAATCACCTGGCCTTGCGCGTCGGTTCTCAGGCCGAGGTGGACCAGGCCCGGCAGCGGCTGATCGCCGCCGGCGTCGATGTGATCGGGCCGGTATCGCACGACGGTTTTGTGCACTCGATCTACTTCTTCGACCCGAACGGCATCCGGCTCGAACTGACGCTGACCATCTCCGATGCACGGGAGTTGCAGGCCTTCAAGGATGAAGCGCATGCGGCTTGCGCCGCCTGGACTGCGCAGAAGAACCGCCGACCGGCGGCGCATGCATGAAGCACCCGATCGATCCGACCAACGAGGAGGCCCGATGATGGCAGACCCGCAGATCCGCTACGAGGTACAACCCGAATGGGTGCACGTGAAATATGCCGAGACCAGCCGGTTCAAGGAGGTGTACGGTTTTGCCGGCAACCAGGGCGTGGTCAACCTGGAGGGTATCCGTTACCTGCCCAGGGGCCGGCCCTCGGGCACCTTGCTGATCTACATGCATCCGGCATCCACCTTGCAGTTGCTGCCGATGCCCAGGGCCATGGCGGAGCGCGGCGTGCACGTGTTGTGCGCCGCCAGCCGTTACGCGCGCAACGACACGGCGCTGATCATGGAGAACGTGGTCGTGGACCTGGGTGCCTACGTGCGCCATGCGCGCGAGGTCTGGGGCTACAAGACCATCGTCCTCGCCGGCTGGTCCGGCGGCGGCTCGCTGGCCTTGTTCTACCAGTCGCAGGCCGAGAAACCATCGGTCACTCATACGCCGGCCGGCGACCCTTGCAACATCGTGAGCGCGGACCTGTTGCCAGCCGACGGTTTCATCTTCCAGGCCGCACATGTGTCGCGGGCGGTGGTGTTGTCGGACTGGATCGACCCCAGCGTGCTGGACGAAAACGACCCGGACCGGCGCGACCCGGAGCTGGACCTGTACCACCCGGACAACAAGCCGCCGTATTCGAACACGTTCCTGCAGCGTTTTCGCGCTGGGCAACTGGCACGTATCCGCCGCCGTACCGCCTGGGTACGCGAGGTGCTGGAGTGCTTGCGCACGCAGGGCGGGCTGGAGATGGAGCGCGGCTTCGTGACCCACCGCACGATGGCCGAACCGCGCTTTCTCGATGGCAGCATCGACCCCAACGACCGACCCATCGGGACCTGCTTCATGGGCAATCCGGAGACGGTCAACACCGGTCCGGTCGGCTCGGCCCGGTTCTCGACGCTGCGTTCCTGGTTGTCCCAGTGGTCACCGGACGACACCCACGCACACGGCGAGAAATGCGCCGGGTTGATCACGGTGCCGATGCTGGCGATCGAGCATAGCGCCGACGACGCAGTGCCGCAGCCGCACACCCGGCGCGTCTTCGACGCGTGTGCCAGCCAGGACAAGACCATGCGCTGCATCCAGGGCGCGACACACTATTTTTCCGGACAGCCGGAGCTGCTGGACCAGGCGGCGCGCCTGTGCATCAGCTGGATGCAGGAGCGCCGGCTGCTCGATTGACCGCCGCGCGCGCGCGGCGATTTTCTACGGCACGGGCCGCCGGTCTCGTCGGGCAGTCGCGGTGTCGAGCGGCATTGACCATTCCAGTTTGCATGGGTCCGCAGTCAACCGATCCGGCAGCCCTGGTCGTGTATCAGGCCGCGCGACGGGTCGTGCGGCGCTTGGGCTCAGCCGGTTTTTCGGTCTTGGCGCGCTCGGTCTTCCCGGGGCGTGGTGCCGCGCAAGCATCGGTCTGCATCAACTGGCCGATCTCGTCCTGAGCCAGGTTCGCAATCATGGCCAGCAACACCTTGCGCGTGGTTGCCAGGTCGTGTGCCGACACGCCGTCGGTGCTGACCTGGTTCGTATCCTCGGCCAATGGCACCAAGTGCTCCTTGAGCTGCCGGCCGGCATCGGTCAGGAAGACATAGACGTTCTTCTTGTTCGTTGGCAACTGCCTGCGGCCGACATAACCCAGCTCTTCCATTGCCTTCATCGCCGCGAACGTGGTTGGCTCCATGACGCCGGCGCGTTCGCTCAACTCCTTTTGCGTCAAGCCGTCGGATTCCCACAGGATGCGCAGAAAGGCCCAGTGGCCGAACGGAACACCGTGCGGCGCCAGGCGGATCTGCAAGGCGCGCCGGAAGGCCCGCTCGGTGTCGCGGATCAGGTGCGCCAGCCGGTCATTGGGCACGGCGTCGCGCCAGTGGCGCAGGATGTTCTGGGTCGCGTGTGGCATCGGCTGGGGCTGTGGATGGCAGTCAGTCAGTGCCCGGACAGGTCGGTTTGCCACTGCAGGGTTTGCGGCTGCTGGCTGGCAGCCGAGGCCAACAGGGCCAGGCAGACCTCGGTCGTGGCGCGTGCCCAGGCGCCGCCGTGCAGCGCCAGTTTGTCATGCAGCAATACATCGACGAGTTCATCGATGACCTCGCTGCGCGGCACCACGGGTCGGGGCAGGGCTTCGAAGCGGCGCTCGCAGTCGCCGTTGATCTCGATCCCGGTTGCCGTGGGGCGCAGGTCGGCCTTGTCGCAACTGACGATGAGCGGGCCGAAATGCTGGTGGTCGTGCGCGAGGTCGGGTGCCGGCGGGCGGTACAGGTCGCCACCGTAGTTGCGCCGCGCCTTGAGCGCGCTTTCCTGCGCGCCGGCTGCCAGGGCGGCAAGCCGCTTGCGCGCCGCGCCGTAGTCCTGCTCGCTTTTGGGCTGGCCCATCTCGCCGATCTGCTCCATCCAGGCGTCGCTGTCGAAGTGGCCGAAGCCGCTGTAGGTCGCGCTGGCGATGACGCCACTCTCGAACGAGAGCAGGGCCTGGTT
>CAZADK010000021.1:15838-16886 GCA_964483855.1 uncultured Rhodoferax sp. | reverse complement strand
CGCGCTGAGTTCTTCGGCGAAGTCCCGGCGGTATAACTTCTGCAGCAGCGGGCTGACCTCCATCAGCCGGAAGATGTCGGCCCGCGTGGTCTCGGCGTGGATGGTGATCAGTTCGAACAGAAACTGGTGGGCGCGGCCCGTGCCGCATCCATCCGAGCGAGGCTCAAGCAGCACCGGCGACGTCGACGCAGGATTTCAACCTGACGCTGACCCAGTACGGCCTTGAACGCCTGCTGTACCGGCTGTCCATCTCCGAGCACGCATCGAACTTCCTGCTCAAGGGCGCGCTGCTGTTCCAGCTCTGGTATGGCCAGTCGCATCGGCCGACGCGCGACGCCGATCGACTGGGATTCGGCCCGGACGACGTGCCCACGCTGGTCAGCGTCTTTCGGTCCATCTGCAGCATCGCGGTGGATGACGGCATCGCGTTCGACCCCGAGTCGACCGCGGCCACTCCTATTCGCAAGGACGCCGGCTATGGCGGCGTGCGCATCGATCTGCGCGCCACCCTCGACGGCGCGCGCCTGGCCCTGGCAGATCGACGTCGGCTTCGGCGATGCGGTCACGCCCGATGCGCAGCCGGTCACATATCCGACCCTGCTGCCCGATGTACCCGCACCGAGGCTGCATGCCTACCCCAAGCAACGGTCGTCGCCGAAAAGCCGCACGCCGTGACCGTTCTGGGTATGACCAACACCCGCATGAAGGACTTCTTCGACCTCTGGGTGTTGCTGCGCGACGCCACGCTGGACGATGCGGAACTGCAGCGCGCCGTCAAAGCAACCTTCGCCCGCCGGCGTACCGCCATGCCCGGCGCCCACCCAATTGGCCTGAGCAATGTCTTTGCCGACGACGCCACGAAGCAATTGCAGTGGCGAGCGTTCCTGAAGAAGAACAAGCTGGAGCCAATGGATCTGGGCGAGGCGGTCAGGACTATCCGTGAGCGCGGCCTGCAGTTCGGGTTCGCTGGCACGTAGTCATCCCGGCGATTGTTTGTCGTCGAGCTTCACCGACGGCTGACCGGCATCACAAATGCGTGACAGGGTCC
>CAZADK010000021.1:0-15828 GCA_964483855.1 uncultured Rhodoferax sp. | reverse complement strand
ATCCGATCTGGACTGTATTGGCCAGCACGCTGACGAGCGGCAACCCGCATGGATACATGACCAGATTTGCTGAAATTCGCCAAAAATATTGGACAGTTCGGTTGGAAACCCACTGTCGAAAGTTGGTGGATTTCTTAATGGGCGGGTTTTTCTTACGTAACCTTTGCGCATCCATCGGGGCGGTATACGCGCACTGTTGAAGGCGGGTTTGCGGCGAGCTTGCTGGCTGGGCGCCGCGGCCTGGCAACGAGTTCGCCTCCACAATTCGGACATACGCCATGCAATACTTTCTCGGAGCATGAAGCGCAAAACGTGCACTCGAATGAGCAAATGCATGCATCAGTGGACTCTGGCGGAAGGGCCCTGTCGCAGCATTCACACGACGGTCGAAGTTGAAGCATTTCGTGGCTCTGGGAGTGAGTCCATAGTTTGCCACACACCCCAAGACCCTCGAACGTCTGCAAGCCAACCGCTTATCGAGTGCCCGCTGTTCGTCGTGTTCTGCCGGCCGGCGGGTGCCCGACGCGGTCACAAAGCAAATCCGAATACGCAAGCAAGGCATCGCCAGCCAGTTCGCAGCGCATTGGCAACCCCACCGGAACGAACTGGCTGGGCCTTTTTGAAAGCGGTTGAGTGACTATCACAGAGGAAAAGGGGTGAGCGGGTCCGACCATTGTGTGGACGCGTACAGCATCATCCGCGGGTTGTCGAGCCCGGAGCGCGCGATTGCAGAGAGTGCTTGGCTTCAGGTAACAGGCCCTCAAAAAGCTCAGATATGACACGAAGCTTTTCGCGAGCGGTTGTCTCACCCAGTTCTTCAGCGAGCACGGACATCACGTCACTGCGGGCATACCAAAGCGTCTGAATATCGGTTGCATAGTAGAGCCTGCGAACGAGCATGTGATGATGCCCAGTTACCTTTTCGATGGCCATCGCATCGAGCATGACGCGGCGAATGTTTTCCTGTCGCGACACCGCCGACCGCCCTTGCGAGGGAGTTGTGTGGCCCAGAAGGCCATAGATCGAGGTCAATGTGGGTTTGAGCCAGCGCATAGGTTTGTCTGTTTCCTGTCTTTCCGATGCACCAGGAGCTCGGCTTCGTGCCAATCGTGCGTGGCACGCTGGGCAAATCCTCAAACCTGATGGTAGTGCCAGGCCGAAGACGGGGTACGCAGATGAAGGCATTGAAGACCGGTCAGTTCTGACGGCGCCAGACCGGACTACCGTCTGAATCTTCCAGATATGTGCGGTGCCACACCGACGAAGACTCGGCATGGTTTCACCATAGGCAATCGCGCCTGCTCGAAGCACTGGGAGTCACCATGAAGTTTGAACGCACGTTGTATGACATGCTGGAAGTCAGTCAGTTCGTGACTCCCCATGTGCTGCGAGCGGCTTATCGCTCGCTGGTCCAGTCTCTTCATCCCGACAAGAATTCCGGAGCCGAGGCCTCTGGTGCGCGCTCAGCTGAAATCAACAATGCTTATTCAATCCTGTCCGACCCGGTCAAGCGCCTGCGCTACGACGGAACACTGGGACCGCCAGCAACGAGGATAGAGCGACGAGGTGTCAAGCCTTCTGGTGATGCCCGGTTTGGCCAAATGCGCGCGGGCAATGGCGTCTCAAGACCGTTCGGATTTCGACCGCTTGACTGAATCGACAGCATGACACTGCCCCTACGGCAAAGAACAATGGCCACCTGCCCTCCCGACCGTTCCATAGCGGTATTACGCTCTCCGAAAATGCGCGAACGCAGGCAAAATCGTGTTCGATGAGCCGGATCTGCCGCAACCAGTGCGGCGACTTGGGTGGCCGGGTCCCCACCATGATCGCCGCCAAACACGCATGGGTGTAGGGGCAGTGTCTGCGTGCCAGGCAGCTGCCGACCCAGCCGCTACAGGGTTGAGCACCCGGTGCGATCACATCGCCAAGTCATTGATACACAAGGAATACAATCGCTGGCTCGCACGCGCAGGCCTGCGCTGTCCCGTCAATGCAGTGGCGCGTGGCCTGGTATTGCCCTGCCAGGCAAGTACCGCCGGCCTGCCAGCGATCACGGCGTTGTGCTTCGGGTTGCCGCTCACGAAAGTTCTGCTTGAAAGACCACTATGCCGCGCTGGGTGTCAGCAGCGCAGCCACTCTTGCCGAGATAAAGACGGCGTATCGCCAGCAAGCGGGCCTGCATCACCCGGACCGAAACTCCGCAAAGGGGGCCACCGCGCGTTTCCGTGGCGTTCAAGAGGCGTATGAAACGCTGTCCAACGACACCCGACGCGGCGTCTACGACAACAACCGCAAACGCAACCTGCTGGACGACCCGCTCGGCACTGCCGGTGACATCTGGGCCGCTTATTTCAATCGCCTGATCTGAACCTGACCGCATGCACATATCCCCTTTCTTTCATCATCTACGGTCGGCCTACTTCGCCGAAATCGAGGACCTGAGCCAGGACTCGGAAGGCACTTTCGTGCTTCAACAGCGGCTGGCACAAAGACGCGGGGAACTCGATTTCCTGGTCCACATGCTTGAACTCAGCCCGGAGATGGTGGCGGTCGTGTTTCACAAGGCGTTTTCCTTCAGCACGCCCTTGGCCATGGAACAAATCCTGCGCTGCGAGCCCGAAGACCTGCCCGAGTGGGAAAGTTTTGCCGACACCATTGCCATAGCCCCATGGGCCCACGCCATGGTGCGGACCATTCGCGCGCAGCCTGCCGGCGACTGGTTCATGACGGTGGCCGCTGGTGCGCAATACCTGTTCGGCATGTCTGGCCCCTCCTTGTCCGACAACAGCGCGGACCACGACGACGACGAAGACAACAGCGAAAACGCGGAGCACGCCGATGACCAGGCCTACCTCTCGGCCGACGACGATGTCAGCGCGTCCGCTCAGGCCCAAAAAGAAGCCAGTGCCGACTGGATGGTCGAGCAGGGTTTCGACCGCAAGGAATGAACCGACACCAGGGATATTCAGCCAAACCATGAACCACCTCGCACTGATCGAAAAGACCCGTAGCCTGATTGCCGCGGGCGACATTGGCGGCGCCGAATCGGCCTTGACCGAACTCGCCGATACCGACGGCGATGGAGCCCTTGTGGTGGTGCTGGAGCAACTTGCGCCCAAGGACATCCTGGCGGTTATCCGCGAGTACGACCCGTCCAGGGAATCGATCATCAATCTGCTCGTGACGCCGAGCCAGTTCGCCCGCGCGATGGTGATCGAGAAGCAGTACAAGGATCTCGCCCACACCCATCTGCGGGGCATGGTGAACTCGGTCATCTTTCGCGAAGACGCCGAACCGGTCGAGTTCCTGAACGCGATTGCCGACCTGGAGGGCGGCAGCGAAGCGGTGGCCCATTATTTTGCCGACAAGTGGAGCCGTATCGAGGCGTTCGCCCGCACCGGTACCTTCGACACGGCAGAGGAAGGCGGCGAAATGTTGTCGGAACAGGCCTTGTTCGCATCGGCATACGCCCAGGCCAGGGTCGCGCTTGACGAGATCGCCGACCAGGACTGGATGCAGATGGCCTGGTTGTTGCGCTACGAGTGCCCCGATCTGTTCATCGAGATGCTGTTGGTCATGCGTGCCAAGGCGCAGGCCTTTGAGCTGGGGCTGGCCGATGACGAAGAACTGCCCGACGAGGACGGCGGCAAGATCGAGACCGGCGACACCGATCGTGGGCGCGCCACGCCAGTCGCGCGGGACGACGAGGAAGAGTCCGCCATCTGAGCGGCGATCGAACCCCATCGCCATGTCGAGTCTGCCGGAGCCCGATCCCCAGTCCGTCACGCTGTTCGACCACCGTCCCTTCTTCGAGAAGGCATTGCAACACGGTGTGCGACACGGCATCATCGCGCCAGAGCGCCTTGCCAGGATGCGCCTGGAGGCACCCAAGGGTATCGTGCAGATCGCGCGCTACTTCGGCACCGAGTTCCTGCGCCCCGAGCTGGAACTGGCGAAGGACCGCATGGTCAACCTGGTAAGCCTGTACCTGGAAGACAACAGCGACGGAGACCTGAACCTGGCCGCACAGGCCTTGCGTGACCACTCCCTGCTGTCGCGATCCAAGGGCGGCGCAGACATGCTCAAGACCCTGATCGGCATGCCGCAAAGCAGCCACTTCGGCATGCAGGAGCCGCCAGGATTTCGCGATGAACACATCCCGTTGCTCGCCAAGTGGTCGTTGCGCAATCTGGATGACTATCGGGCCGAGAGGTCGCAGCGCTTGCACACCACGTCGATGATCGATGCGGCAACATGGATGGCGAACAAGCTAGCCATGGACGCGGAAGAACTCGCAGAGGCTGGCGTGGACGCAGAAGCCGTGATCCGCACGGCGCTGCTCATGGGAACCGGCAATGGCCGCACCATGCCGGACTGGCCCGCATTTGAAAAGCAGGTCGCGGCCATGCGCAAGAAATGCGCGCGCCAATCCTCCCCCGGCGCGGACAATGCCGCCATCCGATTGCCCGAGGACCTGTCCGAGCAATTCCGGGACGTGGTGGAGTCCGTCCGGCAATCGGTTGTGACCGATCTGCCGCGAATGTGCGATCCGGCCCTGCCCATACGTCGCCTGTTCACCCAGACACCTGCCTTCATCGGGCGCTATTTCTGGCGCGAGGACGCGCTGGCCGAGGTCGACCACTTCGAGCGGCAGAACTCCGCTGTCTGGGACAAGGCCACCGGCGGCCATCTCGATGACAGCTCCCTGCTCACATTGTTTCTGCGCATTGCCGCAGGCAGCAGCCACGCGACCTTGCTGACGCAAACCACGGCAGCGAGCCTGATCCGCAAGGTCCACAAGTCCGGCCTTGACCAGGAACTCCCCCGCCAGTTCATCCGACAGCATGCACCGTTGACACTGCAGGGCGACTACATCGACTTGTGGAATGATTTTGCGCAAGAGGCCGAGCCTGTTCTGCGCAGCGACAAGCCGCTTGCAATTCAGGACGCGCAGGCACTGCTGCGCCGCGAATGCAACATCGCTCCAGCCCCAGTGCGTCGAGGTTGACTACTTCGAGGCGCAGAGCAAGGTCAAAAGCTGGGTCGCGCCCAGGTCGAAGAGCCAACATATTGAAATCCGCAGTCGAAAGGCAGCGAGGGTATTCATCAGGCAAATCGGCTCGCCTGAGCCGCTGTCAGCAGTTCGCGATCCGTCGGCCGTCACATCTCCGGTGAAAAACAGCTCCTTCTTCAACGCTCCAATTTCACCTGTGGTGGCAGTTCCGCAATGGAACCCCGCCTTGAATTGGGGCACCAATCCACGCCAAGCAACGTTCCGATGACAAATGCTGCGATCGGCGTCACCAACAGGGCACTGTGATAGTCATAGGGATTCTTGGTCGATGGATATTCGGTTGCATCACCCAACAGGCCATATTCGAGCAGTACGTAGAGTAGGCTGAACGCGCACCACATGATTCCGAAAGGAATAATCTTGAACAGCTTGCGTCGGCGCCGGGGATTGAGCCAAATGGTCAAGATTGTCTGGGGAAACTGTGCATCACTGCCGTGGAAATGTGATGGCGCGGGAACCATGCCCATGCGGGCAAACCCGATGTTCGATCGCACCCGCGCCATCGCTCCGCCGTTGACCAACGCCGGCAGTGTGTTGACAATCAGCGCAACACAGATCCCATGGAGCAATATGCGAAACATGAAGTCGTTCTGGGCCTGTGCCCTGTTGGCTGGAAGCGGCCTTTTGACCTGGGCACCCAGCGGCCACGCGCAAGTAGCAACGACCGACGCCGAGCGCAAGCCGGGGCTGGCAGTCTGCTACATGTACAGGTTAATCCGACACGTCGACGAGATTGCCACGTGGCAAAAGAGCATCAAGTGCGAGCCGGGTGCGCCGCTGGCGAAGCTGGACTTCGATGGTGGCAGCGGCAAGGTGCTGACCAGCAATGCAGCCGACGGCGTGATGGCAAGGATCACGGGGTTCATCCATCTCGACAAGGCCGGCGCCTACAAATTCGCATTTGAATCGAATGACGGCGTGCGCCTGAGGATCGACGACAAGATGATCGTCGAGGACCCTGGCGTCCACGACGATCAGTTCTCCGACGTCGGCACGATGGAGGTCGCCAAGCCCGGCTGGTATCCGCTTTCCATCGACTTCTTCGAGCGCAGGATCACCTGGACCCTGCGTTTCTTGTGGAGGCCGCCAGGTGTCGAGGGAGACCTTTCTCCGGTTCGAGCCGGGGTGTTGGCGCACTGATGGTTATTGGCGCGCCCGTGTGCTGATCATGTCCGGTCCAGTTCGGGCCGGTCGGGCGTCGCAAGGCAGAGCGATGCACGTCGCCAGCGGCCGATAGCAACCGATAGCAACTGATAATGCCCGCCATGAGAATCGACCTCGTGACACCATTCGCAGAAAAGGATGCCGCCAAGGCCTTGGGCGCCCGCTGGGACTCCGCCAAGAAAACCTGGTACATCCAAAACGTCGCGGACCCGTCGCCTTTCCTGCGCTGGATTCCTGCCAGCACCGGTATGCCGCCACCCGGCCCGACACCATTGGCCCGGCAATCGCCTGAGCGCGCCATCGGCGCTGCGGTGGCACCGTCGGGCGCAGGCACCATTACCGAATCCGCTACCCTGCGCACGCATTGCGGATGCACCGTGTTGCCGTGGGAGCCGTGCGCACACCACGCGTGAATCGCGGCAGCAGCCGCGTTCGACTATCTGGCGCCGCAACGCGATTCCCGCGCCGCTCAGATACCCAGCGCGTAGATCCGCGCATCAACCCGGTCGCGAACGCTGTGCCCCTGCAGCGCGGCATTCCACTCTGGCCCCAGGGCGCCTATCTGCGGCTGTATCCCGGCGATCATCGAGTTGACCTCCTCCGCGCCAGCATCGATCTGCGCCACCAGTTCGCGTGTTTCCAGGAACAACATCGCGACCTTCGAGCCGCCGGCGTCGATCACGACAACATAACGAACCGGTTTGCGATGCGGCGTCGGATCCTGATGCTCGTGCGCCTCGATGCCGTAGGTTTGACTCATGACGACCATCTTGCCACAGCACCCGCCCGCCCGCCATGTTCCGGATCAAAATGAGGCGACCCTGCACTGACCTGCGGCAATTCCACGACGCATCCGGCGGACCAGGCTCAATACACCAGCGCCGTCGATTTGCCCCAGAACACCCGATAGGCGAACACGGTATAGGCGATGATCACCGGTAACACCAGCACCACACCGTAGAAAATAACCATCAGTGCCTGCGGCGCGCTGGCGGCCTGCCACAGCGTGATGCGGTCGATCACCAGCCAGGGAAACAGGCTGTAGGCCAGGCCATAGAACGCGAGCAGCATGATGCCGATGGTGCCGGCAAATGGCACGGCAACGCCGTATTCATTGCCCTGCTCCAGCCGCTTCGGCAAGCGCCGCAGGCTGCGCGCGATCAGCACGAACAAGACCAGCGTCACCAGTGGAATCGGCAGCAGCAACACCACGTTGGGAAAGGCGAACCATTTGTCGAAGATCCGGCTGCTGACCAACGGCGTGACGATCGAGATCGTGGCGATTCCCAGCGCCGTCAGCCACAAGCTGGACCACGCCCAATCCACCGCCTTGCGCTGCAACCGGCCTTCGGTCTTCATGATCAGCCAGCCGGCGCCCAGCAGCCGATACGCTGCCAGCAGGCACAGGCCGATCAGGGCACTGAACAACATGTTCCACGCCCCGTCCTGGAAACCGGTGATCAAGGCACCCAGCATGTAACCTTGCGACCAGCCCGCCAGCATCGAGCCCAGCTGGAAGGCGCGGTCCCACAAATGCTTGTGGCTGGCCTGCGCCTTGACACGGAAATCGAACGCCACGCCGCGCAGCGTCAAAGCCACCAGCATCAGTGCCACCGGCAGGTACAGGTGTCCGAGGATCACACCGTGCGCCACCGGAAAGGCCACCAGCAAAACCCCCACACCCAGCACCAGCCAGGTCTCGTTGGCGTCCCAGAACGGACCGATGCTGGCGATCATCGTGTCCTTCTGCGCGCCGTCGTCGGCATGGCGCAACAACACACCCACGCCCAGGTCATAACCATCCAGGATCACGTAGGCGAGCATCGACAGCGCCATCACGCCGACAAATACCAGCGGCAACCAGCCTGCGGGCTGGCTCAGGTCGGGTACCAGATCCATCACGCCGCTCCCTCCCGCGCTTGGAGCGCGCGCGGCCTCACCCCAGCGGGCTGCAGCGGCTGCGCCGCAGTTTCGGGCTTGCGCGCCAGGTAGAAGACCACTCGCACATAGGCCAGCAGCAGCGCGACGTACAACAACAGGTACATCGTCAGCGTGATTGCGATATTGGCAGCCGGCACCTCGGAGGCGGCCTGCGCCGCGGTCAACACGCCATGCACGAGCCAGGGCTGGCGGCCGATTTCGGTCACATACCAGCCCGACACCACAGCCACCCAGCCAGAGAACGTCATGGCGACCAGCACGCGAGCCATCCACGGCATCATTGCGCGCCCCTTGCGAATACGCCACGCGTTGAACCAGCTCACGGCGAGCATCAGCAAACCGGTCCCGACCATGATGCGAAAGGCCCAGAACACTGGCGCCACGGGCGGATGCAGGTCGCCAAACGCGGCGATACCCTTTATCTCGCCATTCCAGTCATGTGTGAGGTAGAACGAGGCGAGTTTGGGAATCGCCAGCTCGTACCGGTTGGTCTGCGTCTTTTCATCCGGCAGGGCGAACAACACCGCCGGCGCGCCTTTTTGCGTCTGCCAGATACCCTCCATCGCGGCAAGTTTGGCCGGCTGGTGCTCGAGCGTGTTGAGCCCGTGCAGGTCGCCCACGACGATCTGTACCGGGATCAGCAGCGCCGCTGCGTAGACGCCGGCCTTGAGTGTGGCCAGCACATCGGCGCCGCGGTCGTGGCGCAGCCAGCGATAGGCACTGATACCGGCCAGGAGGAATGACACCGTCAAGCCGGAGGCGATGAGCATGTGCGTGAGCCGGTACGGGAACGACGGATTGAAGATGACCTGCATCCAGCTGGTCACGTGCGCCTGTCCGTCGATCATCTCGAAGCCGGCCGGCGTGTGCATCCACGAGTTCAGCGCCAGGATCCAGAACGCGGAAGCTGTCGTGCCCAGGGCCACCAGCAACGTAGCCAGTGTGTGTACCCGTTCGCTGACCCGTCCGCGGCCGAACAACATGATGCCGAGCATCGTGGCCTCGAGGAAAAACGCAGTCAGCACCTCGTAGGCCAGCAAGGGCCCGGCGACATTGCCCACCGTGTTCATGAAGCCGGGCCAGTTGGTGCCGAACTGGAAACTCATCGTGATGCCGCTGACCACGCCCAGCGCAAAGGTCAGCGCAAAGATCTTGACCCAGAACTGGTAGGCCTGCATCCAGTGCGCTTGCCCGGTGGCAACGAACCGTGTCTTGAAGAACAGCAATGCCCACCCCAGCGAGATGCTGATGGTCGGGAACAGGATGTGGAAGGTGATGTTGGCGGCAAACTGGATGCGCGCCAATACGAATGGGTCCCAGGAGTCCATGGTCGATTACTCGTTGTTGATCGTTCAGTTGTGCTTCGGGCCGGGCGGCTCGCTTCCAGGCGCGGGCGCGGGCTCTGCCAGCACCCGGGCTGGCGTCCGTCCCGCGGGGGTAAATACCTGCTTCACCCGGTCCTTCATTTCCAGCAGCTTTTGCACCTGCGAGCCCATCTTCATCAGGCTGGCCAGGGTTTCCGAATCCATCTTTTGCACGTCGTCGAGCCAGTCCGTCATCAGCTCGATGAATGCATGCATCTGCCGCATGCGCTCCTGTGCATGGATGTCTTCGGGTACGCTGGGTAGCTCCATCAGCGCGTCGCGCAGCATTGACAAAGTCGGGTCGATCTCCCGTTTGCGGCGCTCGGCGGCCAGCGTGCGGAAAATCGCCCATACGTCGTCGGGCGCCTGGAAATATTCGCGCCGGTCATTGGGTTGGTGGATCAGCCGCACCAGGCCCCAGGACTGCAATTCCTTGAGCCCCATGCTGATGTTGGAACGGGAGAATCCGAGCGCCTCGCCCAGTTCGTCGGCATTGAGCGGCCGCGATCCCACGTACAACACCGCATAGATCTGGCCGACCGTGCGGTTGATGCCCCATCGACTGCCCATCTCGCCGAAATGCAGTACGAACTTTTGCGTCAATGGTGGCAGGTTCATGTTTCGCTTCTTTCTGAATTTTCAGTATTTTCTGAAATACAAGAAAGTTGTGGACCGACAGCGCAAGGATGTTGACGTGTGTCAATGGTTATTGGCGGTCGAAAGTACACCACCCCAGCGGTCCTGAAGCCGTCGGTCGGTTGAACCGGCTTGCCAGCACCGTGGCTGCAGGCGCGTTGCCGGCATACACGGCATTTCGACCAGGAAGGGGCGACGAAGATGCTGCGAACCGACGCCGCAATGGTGCTCGTCACGACGCACCAATCTCGCCGCGCTGGCGCCCCGAAATTACACGAGACATCCAGGCGCGAGCCGTTGACGAGCGATTATGCTATCGGCAATGAAGGGAAAACGACGAACATGCCCGTAACACGTGCCCTGTACCGCCGCACCGCAACCATCGGTCACGCGACAAACACGCGACTGGCAGATCGACTCCGAAGGAGGCACATTGGCTGAACTGCAGGAAATCCTGGGCGCTCGGTCACCGATGATCGTTGTCGCCTATGCCGTCATCACCCTCGGCGCGTTGGCGGCCTTTTGGCGCCTTGCCGTGCAGTGGCAACGGCAGCGCGTGTCCGGCGCAGTGCGCATCCGGTCAACGCTGGTCCTCGTGCTGGTGGCCGCAGTCGCGCTGGTGCTCGTCGCCGCTGCACAGCGCCATCTCCAGGATCAGGAAGACGAGCGGCGTCTGCAGGCCGAACTGCGCGAACGCGATCGGATCGCCAAGGTGCTGAAGACCCGCCTCTCGACCGAGATCGACGCCGTACGTGCGATGCTGGCGGACCGCACGGTGCGCAACATCGAGCGCGATTCGCTGACCAAGGCGCGCGACGAACTGGCGCGTTTCGCCCCCCTCAACGACCCGCGGATCACCCAGATGCTGACCCTGATCGACACCGAAATCGAGATCCGAACGTTGGTGGCACAAACCCTGGCCGAGACTACGCCGGACAAACTGGCACCGCTGTACGCGCGGCTGGCCAAACTCGCGCCTGACAACCAGGAATACCGCGACAACGCGGCGCGTTATGCAGCGCAGGCTGCTGCGCCCCGGAACTGAAACCCGTTGAGCCTGACGGTGCAACGCCGCAATGTGGTCGGTCAAATCCGGGTGTCGAGCAACGTTCCTGTCAGTTTGTCGCTGGCCTTGAACACGGACAGGTTGGCAAGAAAGGCGTTCCTGGCCTGCAACTGCTCGATCACGTCCCGCACGAGGTCCGATCCCGGTACCTCGGCACGCACCACCTCGGTGCTGACTCCGCCTTTTGCCTGGGCGCTCTGTTGCACCTCCTGGCGCCGGAAACCCTCGGTTGCCAGGTTGGCCGCGTTGTGCGCGCTGGCCTGCAGACGTACCTGCGCGGCCTGCATGCCTGACAGTGCGATGGATGGTGTGGCGTTCATGGCGATCAACCCGGCTCCGATGGTGGCGTCGATGCTACATCTCGCCGGCGTTGCGCAGGCAAGCCAGTCAACCACGGATCGGACAATACGGTCATTTGCCCGCTACGCGCCAGCGTAACATCGCCCACGCACGCAAGCGCCGTCGCAGCAACACACGACCATGACCTTCATGCCGCCCCCACTGCTGCTCTGGCGCATCGCGCTGGCCGCCGCACTCTGCGTCGTGGCAGCGCTGTCCTTGTTGCCGCTGGGTGCCGATGCCCCCACAACGGGATGGGACAAGACCAACCATCTGCTCGCCTTCGCCTGGCTGTCGATCCTGGCCTGCCAGGCCTGGCCACGCCGGACCGCGAGCGCGCTGACGGGACTGATACTGTATGGCGGCCTGATCGAGCTGCTGCAGTCTTTCACCGGTTACCGCTTCGCGGAATGGGGCGACCTGCTGGCCGACGCGCTCGGACTGCTGCTGGGCTGGTGGCTGTTGCGCAGCGCGCAATTGCTCATGGCGCGCAGGTGACCCGGCTCGAAACCCGGCCAGCCGGCGAAGGCTGGCACAGCCACAACCCGTAACCGAATTACCCCACCATCCTCCAGCCATGCGTATCTTCACTGCTGCCGATGTTCACGCTGCCTTGCCCTGGCGTCTGCTGGTCGACCATCTGGAGCAGGCCTTCGCCACCGGAGCCCAGGTTCCAGTGCGCCACGCCCATGCGCTGGGCGGGCCGGATGCCTTGCTGCTGATGCCGGCGTGGACCGACACGGTGCTGGGCGTCAAGCTCGTCACGGTGATGCCGGGCAACACTGCACGTGGCGTCGCGACCGTGCAGGCCACCTACCTGCTGCTCGACCGCCAGACCGGACAGCCCCTGGCCCTGCTCGACGGCGAGGCGCTGACGCTGCGCCGCACGGCCGCGGCCTCGGCCCTGGCGGCGCGGTACCTGGCCCGGCCACAGGCGCGCAAGTTGCTGATCGTGGGCAGCGGCCAGCTGGCGTTGTGGATGGCGCGCGCCCATCATGCACTGCGCCCCGACTTGGCGCAGGTGCTGGTGTGGGGCCGCAATCCGCAGGCACGCGCGGCGCTGGCGGAAACACTGCTGCGCGAGGGCCTGCCAGCTCAGGCCTGCGATGACCTGGAGGCGGCCGTGCGCAGCGCCGACATCATCAGTTGCGCGACCACCTCGACCGAACCGCTGGTGCGAGGCGAATGGCTGCAGCCGGGTGCCCATCTGGACCTGGTGGGCGGCTTCAAGCCCGACATGCGCGAGGCCGACGATGACGCCGTGGCCATGGCGCGTATCTGCGTCGATACGTATGGCGGCGCCCTGTCGGAGGCCGGCGATCTGGTGCAACCGCTGCGCGCCGGCCGCATCGAACGCGGGCAGATCGTGGCAGAACTGGCCGAGCTGGCGCGCAACGAAAAGACCGTTCGCCGTGCCGCGCACGACATCACGCTGTTCAAGTCGGTCGGCACCGCGCTGGAGGATCTGGCCGCCGCGCAACTGGTCTGGCAACAGGCCCACTGCGGGCGCAGTTAGGCTCCCGTTCACACGACGACGCCGCGTGTGAACCGGGCCTGGCACGGTCCGTATACTGCACCGGCATGTGCAGCCACTATCAGGCCATCAAGGAACGTGAGCGATTCGTCCGGCTGTTTGGGGTCTATCCGCCAGACCCTGACGGCAAGTACGACATGTGGCCGGGTTATGCCGGCGTCATGCTGCGCCGTCCGCGCGAAGCGGACGCAGGCGACGATGCGGTGCCCCCGGTGGAAGCCGTCGGTGGCGTGTTCGGGTTGCTGCCGCATTGGGCCAAAGACGCCAAGCTCGCCCGCAGCACCTTCAACGCCCGCAGCGAGACGGTGCACGAAAAGCCGAGCTTTCGCGATGCCTGGCGGCGCAACCAGCATTGCATCATTCCCGCCGACGCGATCTTCGAGCCCGACTGGCGCTCGGGCAAGGCGGTGGCCACACGCATCACCCGCACCGATGGCGAGCCCATGGCCATTGCCGGCCTGTGGTCCTGGTGGCGCTCGCCCGAAGGCCCAACCGTGCTGAGTTTCACGATGCTGACCATCAACGCCGACGCCCACCCGCTGATGCGCAACATGCACCGGCCGAACGAAGAAAAACGCATGGTGGTTGTATTGCCGCAGGCCGCCCAGGACGACTGGCTCGACGCCCCGGCTCACCAGTCCATGGCCTTGCTCCAGCCCTACCCGGCCAACAAACTCGTGGCCAACACGTAAAGCATGCTGCGAGCGGGCTGCATGGCGCTCGCGGCTGCGACATAATTCGCGCATGAAAGACACCGCTGAATCGACGCCTACAACACTCGCCGCCGAACCACCTGCGTTCGACCCGGACAGCACCCAGACCTTCCAGGCCCGGATGCCGCGGGCGCCGGTATGGGTGTCGTCGATGGCGGCGGGCAACAGCCGCGAGAAGAACCGACTGCGCACGGAACTGGGCCAGATCAAGGGCGTATTGCCGCTGCTGATGAAACAACGCAACGGCGGCACCTGGACCGCCGAGGAACGCCAGCAACTCAAGCAGATGTTGCGGTCGCTCTCGTCGGTCAGCCCCTATCTGCTGGTCTGGGCCGTGCCCGGATCGATATTGATCCTGCCCTTCCTGGCCTGGCACCTCGATACCCGGCGCAAACGGCGTTCGCGCACGGCCGCTCCGCAGTGAGGGGACTTGGCCACGGCAGCATCGACAACCCGGATTCTTCAGTATGAAGATATTTTCTGCTCAAGCTCGGGCAAACCTCTATTGCGACCGGGCTGCCCCTGGGTAATATGCAAGAGTCTCAACCCGGACTGGCCCTTGCGCCAGCCGCCGCCACTACAAGGAGCTTCCCATGACTTCGCGTCGCCTGGTCCTCACCCAAAGCGCAGCCCTGATCGGCGTCGCCGCCAGCGGTCTTTATCTGCCCCGAATCGCACAAGCCCAGGGCAGCAAGGTCCGCGTGGGCCTGATGCTGCCCTACACCGGCACATTTGCCCAGCTTGGCGTGGCAATCGAGAACGGTTTCAGACTTGCCATCAACGAGCAAGGTGGCAAACTCGGTGGCCGCGAGATCGAATACTTCAAGGTCGATGACGAGTCGGATCCGCCCAAGGGGGTCGAGAACGCCAACAAGCTGGTGTTGCGCGACAAGGTCGATGTCATCGTCGGCACGGTGCACTCGGGTGTGCAGATGGGTATCCAGAAGGTCGCCCGCGATACCGGTGTGCTGAGCATCATCCCCAATGCCGGCGTGCTGGCTGCCACGGGCGGGTTGTGTGCGCCCAACGTGTTCCGCGCCTCCTTTAGCAACTCCCAGCCGACCCGGGCGCTGGGCGCGCCGATGGTCAAGGCCGGCCACAAGAAGGCGGTCTGGATCACCTGGAAATATGCAGCAGGCGACGAAGCTTTCCTCGGATTCAAGGAAGGCTTCGTGGCTGCTGGCGGCACCATCGTCAAGGAAATCTCCCTCCCGTTCCCGAACGTCGAGTTCCAGGCCCAGTTGACCGAGATTGCAGCGCTGAACCCGGATGCCGTAGCCTGTTTCTTCGCTGGTGGTGGTGCGGTCAAGTTCCTCAAGGATTACGCCGCCGCCGGCCTGAAGGGCAAGATCCCGTTGTATGGCTCCGGCTTCCTGACCGAGGGCGTGCTGGAGGCGGCTGGCGCCGCAGCCGACGGTGTCACGACGACGCTGCATTACGCCGATGGCCTGGACAACCCGCAAAACAAGGCGTTCCGCCTGGCCTATGCCAAGGAATTCAAGCTCCAGCCCGATGTCTACGCGGTGCAGGGTTACGACTCCGGCAAACTGCTGGTGCTCGGTGCCAATGCGGTCAAGGGCGACCTGTCCAACAAGAAGGTGCTCCATGCCGCCATGTCGGGCGCGACGATCGACAGCCCGCGCGGCAAGTGGAAAATGAGCAAGGGACACAACCCGATCCAGGACATCTACCTGCGGCGCGTGGAAAACGGCGAAAACAAGGTCATCGGCATTGCCGCCAAGCAGTTGGCAGACGACGGCCCAGGCTGCAAGATGGGCTGACCGGGCGCCGCTCGCCATCAACGGGAGGCTGACCTCCCGTTTTTTTTTCAACCATGGACTTTCCGACCTTCCTGATCCAGCTGCTCAACAGCGTCCAGTACGGCCTGCTGCTGTTCATGCTGGCGGCCGGCCTGACGCTGATCTTCGGCATCATGGAAGTGGTCAACCTGGCGCACGGCAGCTTCTACATGCTCGGCGCCTACCTGGCATTCG
>CAZADK010000020.1:8995-17666 GCA_964483855.1 uncultured Rhodoferax sp. | reverse complement strand
CCTCCGGTCCCAGGCCGTTGACGACGTTGAACACACCCGCAGGACCACCCGCCTGCAGGAACAACTGCGCCATCCGGACACACGAAAGCGGCGCCTGTTCGGACGGCTTGAGAACGACACAATTTCCCGCCGCCAGCGCCGGGGCGACCTTCCAGATCGCCATCAGCATCGGGTAGTTCCACGGCGAGATCGCGCCGACCACGCCCAGCGGCTCATGCACGGTCATGTGCAGCGAACCTGGCGCCGTATGCGTCACCGCCCCTTCGATCTTGTCGATGCACTCGGCAAAATAACGGATCGTGCGCAGCACCTCGGGCAGGTCGATGTCAAGCACGTCGCTGATCGGTTTGCCCATGTCCAGCGTCTCGAGCAGCGCGAGTTCGCCGGCGTGCCGTTCGACCGCGTCGGCGAAACGCAGCAGCACGTCCATGCGCTGGCGTGGCGGCAGTCCGCGCCAGCGTCGATCTGCCCAGGCCGCCTGGGCGCTGGATACCGCCAGATCGATGTCCGCCGCGTCGCCCTGGGCGACCTGTGCCAGCACGGCGCCGGTGGCTGGGTTGATACATTGGAAGCTCGCGCCCGAGCGCGACGCCAGCAGTTGCCCGCCGATGACGTGGCGACCCTCCGGGCGCAATGCCGCCGCCCGGTCCTGCCACTGGCCGTGGGTCAGGGGTGTGGTCTCGGCCATCGATCTATTCGGCCACCAGCTCGCTCGGATAACCCGGCGCGCGCAACTCCAGACCGCAGGCCTGCTCGATCATGCGCACGACCTCGGGCGACTGCGCCTGCGAGCCGAACAATCCGTGCGCGCGCCGGAAAATCTGCTGCGTGTGGCTGCCCAGCTCCAGCGGTACGCCGAGTTTCTCGGCAATGGCGTTCACCAGGCCCAGGTCCTTGCAGGCCAGGTCCATCGTGAACTTCACGTTGTAGCTGCCCGAGAGCACGAGTTTGGACTCGGTCTCGTGCACGAAGCTGTTGCCCGAGCTGGCGCGGATCGCGCGCCAGGTTGCGTCCGGGTCGACGCCGTATTTGGCCGGCAGCATCATCGCCTCGCCGGCGGCCACCAGGTGGATGAAGGCCAGCATGTTGGTGACCACCTTGACCACCGATGCGTTACCAAGCTTGCCCATGTAGATGATCTCGCCGCCCATGGCCTGCAGGATCGAGCGGACCCGGTCGAACACCGTCTGTTCGCCGCCGACCAGCACCGTGATCTGGCCCGAATGCGCCAGGTGTACGCCGCCGGTGACGGGGCATTCCAGCACGCTGATGCCCAGACCCTGGGCGACGTCCTGCAGCCGCTGCAGGTCGTTCAGGTCGGTGGTGCTCATCTCGATCCAGGTGCCGCCGGACGCCAGGTGCTCGAACACGCCACCGGGGCCTTCAACCACCTTGCGCGAGGCCGCGACCGACGGCAGCGCGGTAATGACCACATTGGCGCTCTTGCAGACCCCCGCGATATCGTCCGACCAGGCGGCGCCGGCGTCGAGCAGTCGCTGGGCGTTCGCCTTGTTCAGGTCGGTGACCGTGACACGGAAGCCCTTGCTGACCAGGCTGTTGCACAGCGGCTCGCCCAGGTTGCCCAGGCCGATGAAGCCGATCGTGAAGTCGGAGGGTTGCTGGTTCATGGATGTTTCGCCGCCGGGAATAAGAGGGTTGGTGAGGAGTCGCAGTGTGCCGGAACCGCCGCGGCAGGACAAATGCACAATCGCGCGGTGTAGGATTAGCCAAACTAATGCCTGACTAATGCAGTGGCAGCTGGCAGGCATTCTCCATTCGAGCTGGCCCGACGTGACCAGCGCCACTGGCGCTCCCTGCCGGGGCCACTGCCGGACATTGCAACGACAACCGACCGAGGAATTCCTTGACGCGACTTCCACCGCTGAACTGGCTGCGCGCATTCGAGGCTTCGGCGCGCGCGCTCAGTTTCACCGAGGCGGCGCAGGAACTGCACATGACGCAGTCGGCGGTGAGCCAGCAGATCAAGAGCCTGGAAAGCGCGCTCGGCCGGCAGTTGTTCCACCGCCGCGCACGCGGGCTGGAGCTCACCGACATCGGCCGCGGTTACCTGCCCACGGTACAGGCCGCTTTCCAGACCCTGGAGGAGGGCACCGCGGTGCTGACCGGTCGCAACGAGCCCGACGTGCTGGAACTGCACTCGAACATCTCGTTCGCGACCTTCTGGCTGACGCCGCGACTCCAACTGTTCCTGGCCGAGTTTCCCTGGGTGCAACTCGATGTGGCCACGTCGATCTGGCCGACCGAAAAGCCGCGTAACCTGGCGGCAGTGGAGATCGTGCTGGGGCAGGGCAAATGGGAGGGCCGCGCGGGCCAGCGGCTGACGCGCGACACCATCTTTCCGGTCTGCACGCCGGCGCTGGCCAAGGGTATCGGGGACGTACACGAGCTGCTGCGTCACAACCTGTTCGGCTTGCCGGGCACGTTGCAGACCTGGGACAACTGGCTGGCCGGGCATGTCGGCCACCGCAAATACGAGCGCCCGCGTATCCACCATGTCAGCACCTGGGCATTGAGCATGCAGTGGGCGCTGGAAGGACTGGGTGTGGCGCTGGCGCACGACACCGTGGCGAACGACCTGATCGCCAGTGGCCGCCTGGTCCGCCTGCTGGAATATTCGCTGCCGATGAAGGAGGCGTATTACCTCATCTCACCCGAAGGCAGCCTGATCAACCCGGCAGCGAAGGCGTTCAAGGGCTGGTTGATGCAGGAGTTCGGGGGAGTTCGGGGTCAGGTCTATACCTTCTAGCGGAAGCTACAGGTTATGGACCTGACCGTCATCCTGCCCCAAGCCGCCGTTTCACCTGGGCCAGTGCATGACCTGGGATGTCGATGGGCCCACCGTGAAGCGCGACGATCCGCAGTTCGCGGGTTGGCAGCCTCTCAAGCGCGTGTCGCGCAGTTGATAGGGTCGGCCGTCCAACGTTCTTGCTCGCAGCGCTCGAGCGCTGCGGCCTGGGCATTACCATGTTGTCATGGATATGCAGCAACTTGCGCTGATCGGTTCGCTGGCCGGGGGCCTGGGCCTGTTCCTGCTCGGCATGGGCATGATGACGGACGGGCTCAAGCTCGCGGCCGGACCAGCCTTGCAGAGCATCCTGGGCGCGGCCACGCGTACCCGCTGGCACGCGCTGGGGTCGGGCATGCTGGTCACCGCGCTGGTGCAATCCTCCAGTGCGATCACCGTGGCGACCATCGGTTTCGTCAACGCCGGGTTGCTGGTTCTCGCCCCTGCCTTGTGGGTGCTGTTCGGCGCCAATGTGGGCTCGACGATGACCGGCTGGCTGGTGGCGCTGGTGGGCCTGAAGTTCAATATCGAGGCGCTGGCCCTGCCGCTGGTGGGGGTCGGTGTCCTGTTGCGCCTGGCGGGTTCGAGCCGGCGCGCGGGCGCCATCGGCACTGCGGTGGCGGGTTTCGGCCTGTTGTTCATGGGCATCGGCTTGCTGCAGCAGTCCTTCACCAGTCTGGCTGGCCAGCTCAGCCTGCCGCAAGGTGACGGCGCCTTGACCGTGGTCGTCCAGCTGCTGATCGGTCTGCTGATGACGGTACTGATGCAGTCGTCGAGCGCATCGATCGCGATCGCGCTGACCGCGGCCCAGGGCGGGTTGATCGGTGCGCAGGGTGCGGCCGCGGTCGTCATCGGCGCCAATATCGGAACTACCGTCACCGCCTTGCTGGCGGCCATCGGCGCCACGCCCAACGCTCGTCGAGCCGCCGCCGCCCATGTGATCTTCAACCTTATCACTGCCGGTGCGGCGCTGGCGTTGTTGCCATGGCTGATCGCGGCGTTATCGCGGGCCCAGGCTTCGTTCGGCATGGCAGACGACCCAGCCATCCTGCTGGCGCTGTTCCACACCACGTTCAACTTGCTGGGGGTATTGCTGATGTGGCCGCTGGCCGCCGGACTGACACGCTGGTTGCAACAGCGTTTCCGCGCCCGCGAGGAAGACGAGGCGCAACTGCAGTTTCTCGATGACAACGTGCTGGCGGTGCCTGCGCTGGCGCTCGATGCGCTCGGGCGCGAGATTGCCCGGGTCGGGCATATTGCCGCGCGCATGGCGCGTGTTGCGCTGGTCGGAATCGATGCCCGCCAGGTGGCCACCGACCATCGGATCGCCACTGAGCTCGACGCGTCCGTCGAGCGATTCGTCGAGCGCATGCACCGCGCCGAGATGACGCACATCACCAGCCAGCGGCTGGCCTGGGCATTGCGGGTGCTGCGCTACCTCGAGACCGCGTCCGAACAAGCGCTCGCCGCCAGCGGCTTGAACCCCTGGGCCGTTGTCGCGGGCTCCGCGCTGGCGCAGGCGCAGGCCCGGTTTGCGCACCATGCGGACGACCTGTTCGTTTTGTGCGATCCGCAGCAGGGTGAACCCAGTCCCGGCATGGTCGCGGTCGCGCTGGACGAGATGGAAAGTGCCTACCAGACGCTCAAGGCCGCATGGCTCGCCGCCGGTGCGGACGGACAGATGCCGCTGGCGGCGATGGAAAAAAACCTGCGCCGCTGCAGCGCCTTGCGCCGCGCGGCGCAGCAGTTGGCCAAGGCCAGTCGACGTGCCGAACCCCCACGGGCGCCGCGCTCGCCGGACGATGCCGAAGCTCAATCCAGCGCCGATGCCCACGCAAGCACCTGAATGCCGGTGCCGCGTCTGAACATGACTGGGCGACGCCGGTGGTGGGGCACCGCAGACGGACTCCCGCAAAGAATGTTTGCGGCCTTTCAGCCGGCAGCGGGCGTTTGTGTGTGGGTTCCGACGCTGATAATCCGGCTCACCATTCAGATCGGGGAGGAGACCGAAAATTCGTTGGAATCAGCTCAACTTCAGGTCCCCGTTGAAATTGCAGTGTGGGCCTGGGTGAAGGGCTCACGGAATGAGGCAGCAACGTGAGATTCATCCACACCGCGGACATTCATCTAGACAGCCCGCTCACCGGACTGTCGGCGTATCAGGGCGCACCGACACAGTTGCTGCGCACGGCGACGCGCGATGCTTTTGAAAACCTGGTGAGCGAGGCCATCTCCGAGAGGATCGATTTTCTGGTGATTGCCGGCGACCTCTACGACGGCAGCTGGAAAGACTTCAACACCGGCATCTTTTTTGCCAGCCAGATGGGTCGGCTCAAATTGGCGGGGATCCCGGTTTATCTGCTGCTGGGCAATCACGACGCCGACAACGAGATGACCAAGAAGTTGGTCTTGCCTGACAACGTGCACAAATTCTCCTCTGCGAAGACCGAGACCTTTCGGATCCCCGAACTTCGCGTTGCACTGCATGGCCGCAGCTTCAAGGAAGCGGCAACCACGGACAATCTTGCGTTGACCTACCCTGCGCCGGTGCAGGGCTGGCTGAACATTGGCGTGCTGCATACCGCCCTGGAAGGCAATGCCGCGCACGCGAACTACGCACCGTGCTCGATGGCCGAACTCGAAGCCAGGGGTTATCAGTACTGGGCGCTCGGGCACGTCCACGAACAGCGCATCTGGAAAGGCGCCTCGACGATCGCGTTCCCCGGCAACCTTCAGGGCCGGCACATCAGGGAGACCGGGCCTCGGGGCGCCTTGATGGTGACGACGGCCGGCACCGACGTCGAGGCAGTGGAGCCGATCTACGTCGACGTGCTTCGGTGGCAGGCCTTGCGGGTTGACGTCGCCGAGTCTTCGACCCTCGACGACGTCGTGCGGGCCGTGGGCCGTGCATTGGCGCAACTTGTCGAGAACGCCGACAGCGACCACCCGTTGGCCGTTCGGGTCACGCTGACAGGCGCGTGCGCTGCGCACGGACAACTGTTTGGCCTGGAGTCGCAGTTGCGCGCCGAAATACTGGCACAGGCTGCGGCGCTCGGCCCGGAGCGTGTCTGGATTGAAAAAGTACGCGTGCAGACCACGCCGCACGATGCAGCCGAGGTTGTTGCCGCGCGGGCCGACGCCGTTGCCGACTTGCAGGAGCTGCTGTTGAAGGCTGACGGCGATGCCGCGTTTCTGCAAAGCCTGCAGGACGACCTGATGCAGATGATCGGACGGCTGCCGCACGAGGTCATCGTCGCCGTTCCGCAGTTGGAGGAAATCCGTGCCGGTAGGCTCAAGTCCCTGGTGCAGACCACGGCGCCTTCGCTTCTGGCGCACATCGCAAAGGGGGGTTGAACCATGCGACTGGAACACCTTGAGCTCATTCGTTACGGCAACTTCACTGACCGCACGATCGATTTCCCCGCCGCCGACAGAGACTTCCATGTCATCGTGGGGCCCAACGAGGCGGGCAAGTCGACCGTTCGCGCGGCGATTCTCGATCTGCTGTACGGCATCCCGAAGAACACGCCCCATGCCTTCTTGCATGTGATGTCGGAGATGCGGCTCGGGGCATCGATGACGCACGGCTCCGACAGACTGCAACTGCAGCGAGTCAAGGGGAACAAGCAGACGTTGCGGGACCTGGCTGACAAGCCCTTGGCCGATGGCGCGATGGCGACCTATCTGGGGTCCACCGACAGAGACTTCTTCACCCAGATGTTCGGGCTGGACCACGAACGGCTGGTGCGGGGAGGGCTCAGCATCCTGTCGGCGTCGAACGACCTGGGGCAAATCCTGTTTCAGTCCGCGGCAGGAATCGCGGGGCTCGGTGCCGTGCGGGACAACCTGGAGGCACAGGCGGACAGTCTCTGGTCGAAGCGCCGGTCCGGGGAGCGCAAGTACTACATCGCGTTGGACGAGTTCGACAGCGCCGCGGCGGCATTGAAGCAGGCTACGGTCAGAACCAAGGACTGGTCCGAGGCCCGTGCCAGAGTCGCCGAAATCGATGGTGCGCACGCACAGGTGCGCGACCAGCATGCGGATCTCAGGAAGCGGCGTAACTTGCTGGACCGTGTTCGGCGGGTCGCTCCACACGTCAATGCCCTTGACGAGGCCGCAATGCGCCTTGCCGCGTTGGGTGATGTGGTCGAGCTTCCAGAAGGGGCAGGCAGGGCCCTTGCAGATGCCGAGCGGGCGCTTGCCGTTGCGCAGTTCGATATCGACCACCAGACCGATCGCATTGCCCAAGCAGAGACTGCGCTCGAAGCCCTGGTTGTTGACGTCAAGGTTCAAACGGCTGGCGCCGAAATCAATGCGCTCAACGAACAGCGGGTGCAGTACCGCGCCTACACGAGCGACATCGCCAGGCGACAGTCCGAGATCGATGCGCAGTGGGTGCTTGCGAGGGGCCTGGCTGCGGAGCTCGGGTGGGACAACAGCTCCGAGGATGCCGTGCGCGCGCGCCTGCCCTTGGCGAGCGTTCGGCTCTCCCTCGGTGTTCTGCTACACAACCATGCCGCGATCCATCAGATGCTGGACGCCTCGGAGCGGGCTGCGAAGGCCAAGCAGGCCGAGGTGGATCAGGCCAGGGCGGAACTGGCCGGTTTGCCGGGCTTCGAGATCCCTTTGGGGTTACAGGTGGCGCTGGCCAACGCCCAGAAGCTCGGCGATTACGAGGTCAGCCTGGACGAGCTTCGCAAGGCCCTCCAGAGGCAGGAGTCGGTTGCCGAGGCCGCCGTTGCGGCGCTGGGCAAGTGGCGGCAGGATGTCGACACGCTGCGCATGATGACGGTACCCTCGGCAGACGTCATCCAGTCGCTGGCGCAGCAGCAGATCAACGACGAAGCGCAGGCACGGGAGCTTTCAAGACGCACCACGGCCCTGCAGCAGCAGGCCCGGCAGGCCAGGCTGGACGTGGCTCAGTACCAGAGAGCGCACGACACCGTGACACGGGACGAGGTCGTCGAAGCGCGACGGGCGCGGGACGCGACCTGGGAGGCCGTGAAGGCGAACGCTGAGGCACTGGTCCGGCGCGGGTCCGAATTCGAACTCCAGGTGTCAGCGGCGGATGCGCTGGCTGACCGTCGCCACGACACCATCCAGGAGGCCAGCGAGCTGCAGGCGAAGCTGGCGCTGTCCGAGCGGGCAGAGCTGGATTTGTCCCTGGCCTTCAAGGAGCTCGAAACCCTTCGTGACGGTGAAGAAACACGTGCTCGCCGCTGGTCGACGATCGCGACTGCTTCCGGCTTGTCTGGGTTGATGTTCGAGGCTGCTGCGCCGTGGCTGGACGCGCGGGTTGCAGCGCTCTTGGCGGTGAGCTTGCTCGACGAGGCGCGCCGTGCGCTGCAAGCCGTGGAAGATGCCATCTCGCAGGTGTTGGCGGCCCTGGCTTGCGAACTGGACAAGCTCGGCGTACCGGTCGCGGGTCTGCCGCTGAAGGTGCTGACGCTTGCCGCGGAGCGGCACGTGCAGACGGCCGCGGGTGTTGGCGGCCAGCGCCGCACGCTGGACAAGCAGGCGTCCGACGGAGAAAGAGACATGTTGCCTCTTCTGGCTGCGGCCAGCAGGGGCAAGGAGGCGGCCAACCGGTGGGCGGACCAATGGGCACAACTGCTGGCTGGCGCGGGGCTGGATCGGTCGGCCGATGTGACCACCATGGAAGGGATGCTCGATACGGCCGAGAAAATCGACGTGGCCCTTGCATCGATGAGGAAAACCCGGACTGACCGAATTGACAAGATGCGGGCCGACCTGGAGCACTTCGGCATGGCGGCCCAGGCTCTTGCGTTGCGGCTGGCGCCCGAGTTGGCGCAATTGCCAGATGCAGACATTTCCCTGGGACTTGCATCCCGTTTGGCGTCGGCC